>JBOHDD010000576.1:0-8146 GCA_050699155.1 Nocardioidaceae bacterium | reverse complement strand
GTCAAGGGCACCGCGTCCGCGGCCCGGGCGATGCCGAAGTCGGTCACCTTCACCGTGCCGGCAGGCGTCACCAGCAGGTTGGCGGGCTTCACGTCCCGGTGCACGATTCCCTGCCGGTGCGCCACGTCGATGGCGGTCGCGGCCTGCGTGACGATGTCGACCGCCCGGTCCGCGGGCAGCGCGCCCTCGCGGGCCAGCAACGCCGACAGGGGCTCGCCCGGCACCAGCTCCATCACCAGGTACGTCGTGCCCCGCGCCGAGTCGACGTCGTCGATGTCACCGAAGTCGAAGACCTGGGCGATGCCCGGGTGGTGCAGGGCGGCCGTGTTGCGCGCCTCGGCCTGGAACCGTGCGCGGAACGTGGCGTCCTCGGCGTACTCGGCCTTGAGGATCTTCACGGCGACGTCACGGCCGAGGACGTTGTCGAGGGCGCGCCACACCTCGCCCATGCCTCCGACGGCGATGCGCTCGCTGAGGGTGTAGCGCCCGTCGCCGACCGACACCTGTCCGTGCGACGGCGTGGGGGTCATGGCCGGATCACCGCTTGCATCATGGACTTGGCGATCGGTCCTGCCAGGTCGCCACCGGAGATCGCCTCGCGTGGCACGTTCGCGTCCTCGACGAACACGGCGACGGCCACCTGAGGGTCATCGGCGGGTGCGAACGAGACGAACCACGCGTAGGGGTTGCGCTCGTCGGAGGACTGGGCGGTACCCGTCTTGCTGCCGACCTCGATCCCGGGGATCGCTGCGTTGCCGCCGGTGCCCACCTCGGTGACCGCGACCATCATCTCCTGGAGCTTCTCGGCGTTGCTCGGCGAGACCGCCTGGCTGAGCTCCTCCGGCTGGACCTCCTCGAGAGTGTCGAGGTCGGGGGAGCGGACCTCGGAGACCAGGTGCGGCCGCATCACGGTGCCGTCGTTGGCGATCCCGGCGACCACCATCGCCATCTGCAGCGGCGTGGCCGCGACCTCGAACTGGCCGATCGCGGAGTACGCCGTCTGCGGCTCGTCGGCGTTGGAGGGGAACACGCTGGTGGCGTCGGCCGGCAGGTCCTCGAACACGTCCTGACCGAAGCCGTACTCCTGTGCCTGTTCACCGAGCGTCCTGGAGCCAAGGTCCATGCCCACGTCGGCGAACGCCGTGTTGCAGGAGATGGCGAGCGCCTGGGTGAGGGTGATGGTGCTCCCACCGCAGTCGCCGAGACTCTCGTTGCGCAGCACCAGGTTGGTCAGCGGAAGGTCGAGAACCGCCGTACCGGTGACCGAGCTGTCGGGGGTGTACTTCCCGCTCTCCAGGGCGGCCGAGGCGGTGACCAGCTTGAAGGTCGAACCCGGCGGGTAGCGGCCCTGGAGGGCCCGGTTGAACATCGGCTGCGCCGGGTTGCTGTTCAGCTTGTCCCAGGCCTTGTCGACGCGGTCGAAGTTGTGGTCGGCCAGCCGGTTCGGGTTGTAACTGGGGACCGACGCCATGGCCAGCACCTCGCCGGTGTCGGGACGCAGCGCGACCGCGGCACCCTTGGCCTGCGCGGGGAGGTTCTGCAGACCCTGGAAGGCCGCGCGCTGGGCCGCGCGGTCGACGGTCAGCATGACGTTGCCGCCCTGCGGCTCCTGGTCGGTGATCAGGTCGACCACGCGGTTGACGAACAGGCGGGGATCCTCGCCGGACAGGATGCTGTCCTGCGTTGCCTCGACTCCGGTCGAGCCGTAGTTGTAGGAGTAGAAGCCGGTCATGTGCGCGTAGCGTTCGGCATGCGGGTACTTGCGCTGGAACTTGAAGCGGTCGTCGGTGCGCCGGCTCTCCGCGACCGGCTCGTCGGCCACCAGGATCGGGCCGCGCTCGCGGGAGTACTCCGCGTTGCGTGCGCGGACGTTGCGCGGGTGGTCGCCGAGGTCACCGGCGTTCACGAACTGCACGTAGTTGGCGTTGAGCAGCATCGCGAGGAAGAGCAGGATGCAGAGGATCGACAGCATCCGGATGGGGCGGTTCATCGCATCCTCACCACCTGTGTGGCGTCGTCGTCATCGGGCGTGGTGATCTCCGGTGGGGGGCGACGGGCCTGGTCGCTGATCCGCAGCAGCAGCGCCACGATGGCCCAGTTGGCCACCAGCGAGGACCCGCCCGCGGACATGAACGGCGTCGTGAGACCCGTCAGTGGGATCAGCCGGGTGACTCCGCCGATCACGACGAACACCTGCAGAGCGAAGCTGACCGCCAGGCCGACTGCGAGCAGCTTGCCGAACGCGTCCCGGCAGACCAGCGATACGCGCAGGCCGCGCTCGACGATCAATGCGTACATCAGGATGATCGCCATCAACCCGGTGAGCCCGAGCTCCTCACCCAGCGAGCTGATGATGAAGTCGGACCAGGAGAACGGCACCAGCGTCGGGCTGCCCTCGCCGAGCCCCTGGCCGAGGATGCCACCGAAGGCAAGGCCGTACTGCGACTGCACGATCTGGTAGAACACGTCCGGCTGGGCGAACGGGTCGAGCCAGCCTTCAACGCGTTCGCGCACGTGCCCGAACAGCGTGTACGCCAGGTACGCCCCGCCGAGGAACAGTCCGCCGCCGAGCACCAGCCAGCCCGGCCGCTCGGTGGCGACGTACAGCAGCAGCACGAAGATGCCGAAGAACAACAGGGACGACCCGAGATCCTGCTGGAACACCAGGATCGCCAGGCTCGCAGCCCAGGCGAGCAGGATCGGGCCCAGGTCACGGCCGCGGGGAAGGTCGATCCCGAGGAACCTGCGTCCGGCGAGGGCGAGGGCGTCGCGGTTCACGACGAGGTAGCCGGCGAAGAACACCACCAGGCAGATCTTGGCGACCTCGCCCGGCTGGAAGGAGAACCCGAACAGCCGGATCCAGATTCGTGCGCCGTTGATCTCGGTGCCGATCACCGGCAACAACGGCAGGAGCAGCAGCACGAGTCCGGCGAACCCGAGGGTGTAGGTGAAAGCCTGCAGGCGACGGTGGTCGCGCACCACGAGCAGGACCACGCAGAACAGTGCGACCCCGACCGCCGACCACATCAGCTGGGGTGGGGTGAAGGGTCCCGACTCCGAGCCGGCCTCCTCCAGGGAGAGGTCGATGCGGTGCAGCATCGCCAGCCCCAGACCGTTCACAGCGACCACGACCGGCAGCAGCACGGGGTCGGCGTACGGCGCGACGAAGCGCAGCAGGACGTGACACCCGAGGCCGAGCAGGGCGAGGCCCCCGCCATACACGACGATGTCGGTCGGGACCGCTCCCTCACGGGCCAGCCCGATCAGTGCATAGGCGCCGATCCCGATGGTCAGGGCCAGGAGGAGCAGCAGCAGCTCGGCACCGCGGCGCTTGCGGTGCACGACCGTGGCAGCCTTCGCCGGACCCGCCCGGCCGGCCTGCAGCGCGCTCATGACGTCGCTCCCACGCAGGACTCCTCGCCTGAACCGTCACTCGCCGTCGGTGACGGGGTCGGTGAGCCGGTGGAGCGTGCCGTGGCGCGCGACGACCCACGCTGGCGCCGCTCCTCTCGGCTGGTCCGGTCGTCCGTCGGTGACCTGTCGGGGGTGCGGGTCTGGTCGGGCGACCCTCCTGCGCGCGGTGAGGCGGTCTCACCCGGTGACGGCGACGTGGTGGGGGCGGGTTCGCTGGCCTCGGCGCAGACACGGGCCGCGTCCTCGAGCTCACGCACGATGTTCTCGGCGTTCGCGAGTCCGGTCGCGTCGATGCCGTCGACCACTCGGTCACGCCAGTAGTTGGGGAGGGCGGACAGCTCGAGCCCGCTCTGCTCGAACAGCGAGGACATCGCGACGACCGGGACGTCGGCGTCGATCCCCTGGTAGATCGCGACATTGTCGCCGAAGTCGGCGACGTAGTACTGGTCCTGGGTCCAGTCGTAGGCGAACTTGCCGGCGAAGACGAGCACCACCAGCAGGATCAGCAGGAGTGCGATACGGCGCAGCCAGCGGAACCGGCGAGGTGGCCGCGGTGCGTAACGCAGCTCCTCCGGGTCTGCGTCCGCGTCAGCGTCGACGGCGCCAGCATGCATGTCGACCGGCGGTTGGCTGGCGGTGTCGTCGATCCGGCCACGGGGTTGCTCGGCTGCCGCCCCGACCAGCATCGGCCCCACTGCCGCGGCGGCGGAGGCGGGGTCGACCGGAGTCGTTGCGTCCACGACGTCACCGACGACGCAGGTGATGTTGTCCGGCCCGCCGGCCTCGAGCGCGAGCCGGAGCAGCTCGAGAGACGCGGAGTCAGGCGTGCCGTCCGACAGGACCCGCTTGATCGCGTCGTCGTCGACGTACCCACACAGCCCGTCGCTGCAAACCAGCAGCCGGTCACCCGGCTGAAGCTGCAGTGTGGTCAGGTCGGGCTCCGTGTCGTGCCGCCCGTCGAGGGCGCGCAGCAGCAGGGACCGGTGCGGGTGGGTGCGTGCCTCGTTCTCGCTGATGCGACCCTCGTCCACGAGCCCCTGCACGAAGGTGTGGTCCTGCGTGAGCTGTTCGAGTAACCCGTCACGCAGCAGGTAGGCACGGGAGTCGCCGATGTGGGCGAGGCCGATCGTGTCGCCGTCGCCGTCGAACATGATCGCGGTGACCGTCGTACCCATGCCCTCGACGCTCGGGTCCTCCTCGATGATCTCCCCGAGCCGGTCGTTGGCGCGGTGCACCGCACCGGCGAGCGCCTCCAGCATGTCGTCGGGATGCCCGCCGTGCAGCCGACGGACGGTCTGCACGGTGACCGCGGATGCGAGGTCACCGGCCGCGGCGCCGCCCATGCCGTCGGCCACCACCAGGAGCTGGTCGCTGGCGAAGCCGGAGTCCTGGTTGTTCTTGCGGACCCGGCCGGTGTCAGACGTGGCGGAGTAGCGCAGTGCGAGGCTCATGACGGCGCTACTTCCTCAGCTCCACGACGGTCTTGCCCAGGCGTACGGCGGTGCCCGGGGTGATCGCGGTCGCCCTCGTGACCCGGGTGCTGCCGATGTAGGTGCCGTTGGTCGACCCCATGTCCTCGATGAACCACTCCTCGCCGTTGGTGACGAAGCGGGCGTGGCGGGTGGAAACGTAGTCGTCGTCCAGAAGGACCGTGGAGTCGCCGCCGCGGCCGAGCGTGATCGGCTCGCCGGACAGCGGCAACGACTGGCCGGCGTTGCTGCCCTCGGTGATCACCAGCTGGGTGGGTGCACCGCGGCGCTTCCTGGCCGGCTTCGGCTTGGGCTCCTTCGGCGGCTTGCGCTGCTGCCTGGCCTGTCGGGCCTGTGCGCTGTCGACCCGGGCGCCGAACAGGTCCGACCGGATGACCGACACCGCGGAGAGGACGAAGATCCACAGCAGCGCGAGAAACCCGAACTTGATCAGCGTCAGTGTGAACTCAGACACCGGTCACCTCGGCCAGTCCGTGGACGGGGGAGTCGTTCCGGGCTGTCGAGGATCGGTCATGCGACGCGATTGTGCCTTGTCTGTGCCACGCCGGGGGTTGCGCAGGGTCATCGTGGTGCTGCCGATCTGGATCTGGGCGCCGTCGTCGAGGGTCGCGTGCTGGACTCGCTTGCCGTTGACGCGGGTGCCGTTGGTGGAGCCGAGGTCGACCACCGTGACGACGACGTCCTCCTCGTCGGGCCGAACCCGAATCTCCACGTGCCGCCGTGAGACGCCGGGGTCCTTGACCCTCAGGTCTGCCTCGCTGCCCCGGCCGATCACGACGCCGGGAGGGTCGAGAGGGTGCCGCATGCCGCTGAGCTCGAGGATCACCGGTGCCCGACGCACGGCGGTGTCGGTCATCCGCTGCCCCTCGACGGGTGTGACCTGCGCCATCGCGCGGCTGGACACCCGGAAGCGGCCGGTGCTCAGGTCCTCCTTCTCCTCGAAGGAGACCGAAACGGGGCCGGCGAAGACGTACCGCTGGTCCTCGGCGTGCTGGCGCAGCATCTCCTTGAGCTCCGTCGACAGGGTGCCACCGTAGGGGGAGAGCCGCTCGTTGTCGGCGGGGGACAGCTCGATGGTGAAGTCGTTGGGGACCAGCCGCCGCTCTCGGCTGAGGATCTGCGCGGAGTTGTCCACCTCACGTTGCAGGGCGGCCGCGAGCTCGACCGGCTGGACGGCACTGCGGAACGCACGGGCGAAGGCGCCGGTGACCACGCCTTCGAGCCGCTGCTCGAAGCGCTGCAGGACACCCATGGCTCCTCCTCTCTGATCGCATGATTGACCGCACCGGGGCCCGGGGTTGGACCGCGGTCACTACTTGATCGTAACGTCCGGCACGAGTCACGCCTCTCCCGCCGGGGAGCGGGACCCCCTGTGCGTGCTAGTCTTTTGCGGCGCTGGTGGAGGTATCCACCGGCGCGACGCGCGAGTGGCGGAATAGGCAGACGCGCACGGTTCAGGTCCGTGTGCCCGAGAGGGCGTGGGGGTTCAACTCCCCCCTCGCGCACCACACATGACACAACGAGTGACAGTCGTCACGTCCCTACCTCCGTGGGATGCTCCGAGCCCGGGCGAGCACGTTCGTTCACCTGTTCACCAGGGCGTCTCCCGTGAACCCGCTGTCCTGCTGCGCGCCGCGTGGCGGGCACCCCGCGCCCCGGTAGGCGCCCCGCGTCGTCGCTCGACGATGCTGCGCATCGCCGTCGCTCCCTCCCCTTGCGGGGCACTCCGCCAGACGACGCTCGCGACGGACGAGGTCCACGGGACACGCCCTAGAGTCGTCGCGGCAGGACGGTGGCGCACGAGCAGAGGCGCGGTGCCCGCCGTCGGAGAGGATGACCACGTGACCTTCGACTCGCCGTGAGGGGCTGGCTCCCGCGCATCCTGCTCGTGAGCGTGCTGCTGCAGACGGCGGTCTACGCGATCCGGCCGATGGTGTCGTACCAGGCGCTGGAGCTTGGCGCCGGTGAGTTCGAGCTCGGTGCGATCGCGTCGGCGTACGCCGTTCTCTCGCTGGTGCTCGCGGTGCCCATCGGCCGCTGGGTGGACCGCTGGGGCGAGCCGCGCTTCGTGGTCGTCGGCTCCGCGGTGATCACGCTGGTGGCGTTGTGGCTGGTGTGGGCCGACAGCGTTGTCGCCCTGGCGGCAAGCCAGGCAGCGCTCGGCATGGGTCACATCATGACCGTGGTGGGTGCGCAGGCGCTGATCGCCAACCGCGGCGACCCGAGCCGCCGCGACAGCCGCTTCGGGATGTTCACCGTCGTGGTGTCGCTGGGTCAGCTTGCCGGACCCGCGGTCGGCGGGCTGGTGGCGGGCAGCGGCTTCGCTGGGGGATCTGCGGGCACCTCGGGCGGTGCGCAGGAGGGGCTCGGCACCGGGTTCGTCTTCGCGGTGGCGGCAGGCGCCGCCGGGCTCGCGACGGTCGTCGGTGCGCTGTTGCTGCTGGCCGGCCCGCCGCGCCGCGCTTACTCGGGGCGGCTCGACGTGCCGACCGAGGACGGTCCGGGTGACCGGGTGCCGGCGTGGACGGCCATGGGTCAGGTGCTGCGGATCCCGAGCATGCCGCATGCGATGGCGGCGAGCCTCACCGTGCTGACCGCGATCGACCTGATCGCGGTCTACCTGCCCGCCTACGGCCAGACGCACGGGCTCTCGGTGGAGACGGTCGGTCTGCTGCTGGCCACGCGGGCGGCGGCCTCGATCGCCTCGCGGCTGCTGATGCTGCCGATGATCCGCGTGCTGGGCCGGCGGCGGCTGCTCGTGCTGAGCATCGTCCTGCCGGCGGCCGCGCTGGTGTTCGTTCCCTTCCTCGACGCCCTCCCGCTGCTGTACGCCGCGATGGCCGTGATCGGCTTCGGGCTCGGTCTCGGTCAGCCGATCACGCTGGCCTGGGTCGCCGACCGCGCGCCCGACGAGATCCGGGGCACCGCGCTCGGGGTACGGCTCAGCGGCAACCGCCTGGGGCAGACCGTGCTGCCGAGTGCGGTCGGTGCGGTGGCGGGAGTCTCCGGCGTCGCCGGGGTGTTCGTGTCGCTTGCGGTCCTGCTCGGTGCGAGTGCGGCCGCGGTGCTCGCGACCCCGTTCGCGGGCAGGGAACCGCCGTAGCGGCCCCGGTGATGTCGCATCGTTGACCCTGAGGGTTCGGCTGCGATGGCATCGCTGCCGTAGGCCCGACGCCTCGAGAGGAGACCCATGCCCGTCCGGGTGCAACGACAGGGGCAGGTGACGATCGTCACACTGGACC
>JBOHDD010000575.1:0-5260 GCA_050699155.1 Nocardioidaceae bacterium | reverse complement strand
GCTCAGTGGTGAGGTGAGCCTCGGCGCGGCCGCGCACTCCGAGGTCGACGTGGAGCGCCGGCGGTCCATCAGCCGCGCGCACACCGCGACGCACATGGTGCACAAGGCGTTCCGCGAGGCGCTGGGGGAGACCGCCACCCAGGCCGGGTCGGAGAACGCGCCGGGTCGCTTCCGGTTCGACTTCTCCGCCACCGGTGCGGTGCCCGCATCGGTGCTCGCCGATGTCGAGAGCCGGGTGAACGACCTGGTGCTCGCCGACCTCGGGGTGCACGCCGCGGTGATGACCCAGGACGAGGCCAGACGGGCCGGTGCGATGGCCCTGTTCGGGGAGAAGTACGGCGACGAGGTGCGGGTGATCTCGGTCGGGGAATGGGCACGTGAGCTCTGCGGCGGCACGCACGCGGGTCGCTCCGGGCAGCTCGGTGTGATCAAGCTGCTGGGCGAGTCCTCGATCGGCGCGGGCGTCCGCCGAGTCGAGGCGCTCGTCGGCTCCGACGCCTACCGGTTCCTGGCCCGTGAGCACGTGCTGGTGGCCCAGCTCTCCGAGGCGCTGAAGGTGCGCCCCGAGGAGCTGCCGGAGCGGGTGAACGACATCGTCGAGCGGCTGCGCACCGCGGAGAAGGAGATCGAGCGGGTCCGCGTGGAGCAGCTGCTCACGGCCGGGGGCAGGCTGGCCGACGAGGCACACGACGTGTACGGCGTGGCGTTCGTCGGCTACCGGGCCGACGGTGCCGGTGCGGCCGACGTCCGCAGGCTCGCCCTCGACGTCCGCGGCCGGATGCCGAGCTCGCGGCCGGCGGTGGTCGCCGTCGCCGGTTCGGGAGGGGGCAAGCCATCCCTGGTCGTCGCCGTGAACGACGCCGCCCGTGACTGGGGGCTCTCCGCCAACGCGCTGGTGCGCGCCGGTGCCGTCGAGATCGGCGGCAGCGGTGGTGGCAAGGACGACGTGGCACAGGGCGGTGGCGCCGACCTGGACCGCATCGACGCGGCTCTGCAGCAGATCGAGCACGCGGTCGGGGAGCGTGTGACCTCTGCGTGAGGCTGGCAGTCATGCGTAGTGGGGTGCGTGTCGCCGTCGATGTCGGAGATGCCCGGATCGGGGTGGCCGTGTGCGACCCGGAGGGGCTGATCGCCGTACCCCTGGAGACGCTGTCGCGTGGTCCCGGTGACCTGGACCGACTCGCCGACATCGTCCGGGTGCAGGGAGCCGTCGAGGTCGTGGTTGGATTGCCGACGTCCCTGTCAGGACGCGAGGGACCCGCAGCAACGAAGGTGCGGGAGACGGCGCATGAGCTCGCTCTGCTGGTCGCCCCTGTCGAGGTGCGACTGGTGGACGAACGCCTCAGCACGGTCACGGCCGAGCGGGTCCTGCGAGATCGGGGGAAGAAGGGAGCCAAGAGGCGCGCGGTGGTCGACCAGGCCGCCGCCGTGGTCATCCTGCAGCATGCCCTGGACAGCGAGCGGTCCATCGGGGCCGCCCCGGGCGAGATCCTTGATCTTGGAGAAGAGTGAGCAACGTCGGTATCAGCATGGGGGAGCGGCCCCCGCGTGGTCATCGGCGCGGACCACGCAAGAAGCGTGGTGCGGGCTGCCTCGCGGTCCTGGTCTCCCTCGCGGTGCTGCTCGCGATCGGCGGGTTCGTCGTCGTCCAGGGCCGGGCGTGGCTGGAGGACACCCTCGCACCCCCGCCGGACTACAAGGGTGACGGGCGGGGCTCGGTCCTGGTCGAGGTCCAGCAGGGAGACACCTCGACCCAGATCGCGGAGTCGCTCGCCAAGGCCGGCGTGGTGGCCAGCGGGGAGGCCTTCACCGACGCCGCGCGGGAGGAACCCCGCGCGACCCTGATCCAGGTGGGCTTCTACGACATGGCCAGGCGGATGAGCGCCAGGTCGGCGCTGGACCGCATGCTCGACCCCGAGTCGATCGTCACCAGCACGGTCACCGTCCCCGAGGGGTTCACCGTCGAGGAGACGCTCGGGCGGATCGCCGACGACACCGACCTGAAGCTGCGGGCGCTGCAGCGTGCCGCCGATAGGCCGAAGCGGCTCGGCCTCCCGGGCTACGCCGGCGGTGACCTGGAGGGCTACCTGTTCCCCGCGACGTACCAGCTGCCGCCCAACACCACCGCCACCCAGATGCTGCAGATGATGGTCGAGCGGTTCGAGTCGTCGGCCCGACGCTTCGACCTGGAGAGGCGTGCCGCCTCCGTCGGAGTGTCCCCGGCAGAGGTGGTTACCGTCGCGAGCATCGTCCAGGCGGAGGCCCGCCGGGGCGAGGACTTCCCCAAGGTCGCCCGGGTCGTCTACAACCGGCTCGAGCGCGGCATGCTGCTGCAGATGGACTCGACGGTGCACTTCGCGGTGGGCAAGACCGGCGAGGTGGCGACGACGGACGCGGACCGCCAGGTCGACTCGCCGTACAACACCTATCTGTCCGAGGGCCTGCCGCCAGGGCCGATCCAGGCGCCCGGTGACGCGGCCCTGCGGGCGGCACTGGACCCCGCCGAGGGCGACTGGGTCTACTTCGTGACCGTCAACATCGACACCGGCGAGACGAAGTTCGCCGCCACCGCGGGGGAGCACCAGCAGAACGTCGCCGAGCTGCGGGACTTCTGCCGGCAGAGCTCGCAGTGCTGACACGATGCGCGGTCCTCGGCAGCCCGGTCGCGCACTCGCTCTCACCGGTGCTGCACCGTGCCGCCTACCGTGAGCTCGGACTCGCCTGGGAGTACGACGCCATCGAGGTGACCGAGGAGGAGCTGCCGGACTTCCTCGACGGGCTGCGGCCACCGTGGCGTGGCCTATCGCTGACGATGCCGCTCAAGCGCGCGGTGCTGCCGCTGCTGGACGAGGTCTCCGAGACCGCGCGGGCCGCGGGCGCGGCCAACACGCTGCTCCTGGACGTGCACGGACGGCGGACCGGTGAGAACACCGACGTACCAGGGATGGTGTCGGCGCTCGAAGAACGCGGGGTGTCCCGCGTGGCCACGGCGGTCGTGGTCGGCGGGGGAGCCACCGCGACCTCGGCGGTGCTGGCGCTCTCGCGGATGGGTTGCCACAGCGTGACCCTGTGGGTGCGTGAGCCGGCACGCGCCCGCGAGACCCTCGAGGCGGCGGCCCGCGTGACCGGCGCGCCGTCGGTCCAGGTGGCCGGGGCGGAGACGCCCGTGGAGGACCAGGGCGAGGTGGACCTGGTCCTGTCCACGATCCCGGCCTCCGCGCAGGAGCCGGTGGCCGTCGGCCTGGCCGAGCGTGCCGCCGCGGTGTTCGACGTGCTCTACGACCCGTGGCCGACCCCGCTGGCCCGGGCCGCGACGTCGGCCCACCGGCCGTTGGTCAGTGGACTCGACCTTCTCCTGCACCAGGCAACCCGACAGGTGGAGCTGATGACCGGCTGCGACACGGCGCCTCTGGAGGCGATGAGGTCGGCGGGTCGTGCCGCGCTCGCCGGCCGCGGTGCTGGTTAGGCTCCGGTGGTGGACACGTCCCAGGCACTGCTGGTGGCAGGCGTCGTCGGCGCCGTGGGCGGCGCGCTCGGACCGCGTGTGGTCGCCGCACTGCCGGAGCCGGCCGACGCCGACGACGCCGTGGACAAGATCAGCTACCGCCGGCTCGCCGCGGCCCGGGGCCTCGCCCCCGCGATGGCACTCGCCGCGGTCGTCGTGTGCCTGTTGCTGGCCTGGCAGCTCGGCTGGTCGCCGGCATTGCCGATGTGGCTCTACGTCGGGGTCATCGGGGTGGTGCTGTGCTACATCGACTGGCGCACGCGGCTGCTGCCGACACGGTTGATCGCTCCGTCGTACGCGATCGTCATCGCACTGGCCGTGTTGGCGTCGGCCCTCAGCGGTGAGTGGGGGGCGCTGTTGCGGGCCGGGCTCGGGTGGGTCGTCGCCGGCGGGCTGTTCTTTCTGCTCTGGTTCATCTACCCCAAGGGGATGGGGTACGGCGACGTCCGGCTCTCCGGCGTCCTCGGCATCGCCCTCGGCTGGCTGGGCTGGGCGGAACTGGTCGTCGGGGTCTACGCCGGGTTCCTGTTCGGCGCGCTCGGCGGCGGCCTGCTCGCCCTGCTACGTGTCGTCGACCGCAAGCGGTATCCCTTCGGGCCGTTCATGGTGGTCGGTGCCGTCGTCGGCGTGCTCACCGGCCCACCGCTGGCCGCGTGGTACCTGCACTGAGGTCGACGGTGCTCACACCGCGACCCTGTGCGGTGACCCTGTGCGGTGACCCTGTTCGGTGACGTGGGCGGAACCCTGAAACACTGAGCGGCATGTTGCGCTGGCTCACCGCCGGGGAGTCCCACGGCCCTGCACTCGTCGCCATCCTCGAAGGGCTGCCGGCCGGCGTCGAGGTCACCTCCGGGGACATCGCCGCCTCGCTGACGCGCAGGCGGCTCGGCTACGGCCGCGGCGCCCGGATGAAGTTCGAGCAGGACCAGGTCGACATCCAGGGCGGCATCCGCCACGGGCGCACTCTCGGTAGTCCGGTGGCCATCCGGGTCGGCAACACCGAGTGGCCCAAGTGGGAGCAGGTGATGGCGGCCGACCCGGTCGACGAGGAGGTGCTGGCCGGGCTGGCCCGCAACGCGCCGCTCACCCGTCCGCGTCCCGGGCACGCCGACCTCGTGGGCATGCAGAAGTACGCCTTCGACGAGGCACGTCCCGTGCTGGAGCGGGCCTCGGCCCGGGAGACCGCGGCCCGGGTGGCACTGGGGACGGTGGCCGCGCGGTTCCTGCGGCAGAGCCTGGGGGCCGGGCTGGTGAGCCACGTGGTCGAGCTCGGCACCGCCAGGGCTCCGGCAGGGAGCATCCCCGCCGCCGAGGACGTGGACCGGCTCGACGCCGACCCGGTGCGCTGCCTTGACCCGGACGCGAGCGCGGCGATGGTGGCCGAGATCGACCGCGCGCACGAGGACGGCGACACCCTCGGCGGCGTGGTCGAGGTGGTCGTGCACGGTCTTCCGCCGGGGCTCGGCAGCCACGTCCACGGCGACCGGCGGTTGGACAGCCGGCTGGCCGCCGCGCTGATGGGCATCCAGGCGATCAAGGGCGTCGAGGTCGGCGACGGCTTCGACGTGGCGCGGTCCCGCGGGTCCGCCGCGCACGACGAGATGGAGGCCTCCGGGGGTGGCATCCGGCGTACGTCGGGTCGCTCCGGTGGCACCGAGGGCGGCATGTCGACCGGTGAGGTGCTGCGGGTGAGGGCGGCGATGAAGCCGATCTCCACCGTGCCGCGTGCCCTGCGGACCGTGGACGTGAGCACCG
>JBOHDD010000574.1:0-4930 GCA_050699155.1 Nocardioidaceae bacterium | reverse complement strand
GCTCGGCTGCCATCCCTTCGAGGCGTGCCTGCCGCAGGTCGAGCCAGTCGGCTCGTGCCTGGTGTGCTGCGTCGACGGCCTCGCCGTGAGCCCCGCGCAGGCTCTCCCGGCGCTGCTCCAGCTCGGGCAGCCGGCGGGTCATGTCGAGGATGCGTTCGGCGCGGGTGACCTGCTCCTGGAGCGGGTCGACGCGACGTGCGGAGGTGACCGCGTCGAGGTGCGCCTCCCGCGTGCGGACGAGCCGGGGCTCGGTTTCGTCCGCCAGGATCTCGGCACGGTGGTGCGCTCCGGCCGCCTCGTCGAGCTCGTGCCCGAGACGGCCGACCTCCGCGTCCAGGTCGGTGACCTGGGTGTCCACCGGTAGCAGGGCCTCGAGCTGGGCAACCTTCTCCCGCTCGCATCGGACGAGTCCGGTCACGTGCTCGCGTCCGTCGTGGTCGGGATCGTCGGCGGGGTGGATGGTGGGGAGAGGATGTCGGGACTCCACCATCGCCTCACGGGTCCGGCCGACCCGTGCGACCGCGGCGTCAGCGAGCTGGACGATGGGGCGCAGCACCTCGGCACGCCGGGCGTCCCTGATCTGCGTCTCGAGTGCTCGGGTGCTGTCAGCCAGAGCCCTCAGGTCCGCGTCCTGGCGCTGCGCGTCACGATGTCGTGCCTGCAGGTCGGCGACGGCGCGTGCCGATTCGAGAGCGACCTGGACATCCTTGGCCGACTGGTCGGCTGCGGAGCGTGCTTCGGTGGCATCCGCGAGCCGGGCGAGTGTCTCCTTGCGGATAGCGTCGGACCATGCGAGCAAGCCGTCCGGTGAGAGCTCGTCGGGCCGGGTGCATCCGCCCACCTCCCCGATGCGTTCGAGCAGGCCCGCGATGCGGTCGGCGTGCCTGTCGGACTCCCGGACCAGCCGTCTGCGGTGCTCGGTGAGCCATTCCTCGACGGCACGGAACCGATGCGTGCCGAACAGCTTCTCCAGCAGGGTGTGGCGCTCCTGGGCACCGGCACGCAGGAAGGTCTCGAATCTTCCCTGTGGCAGCATCGCCACCTGGCAGAACTGGGACATGGTCATGCCCAGCATCGAACCGACGAGGTCGCCGGCCTCGTCCATGCGGCTGGTCCGTTGCTGCCACTCGCCGTCGATGCGCTCCTCGACCAGCGCCTTCGCGTGCTCCCTGACGGTGCCGTTGCCGCGCTTCTTCGGTCGGACCCACTCAGGGGACCTGGTGATCCGCAGCCTGCGGCCGCGCACGGTTGTCTCGAGCACCACCCGAGGTCCGTGGCCCGGGGCCGCGTGGTCGCTGCGCAGCCGCTTGGCCTTGTCGCGGTCTCCAGGCACCTGGCCGAACAGTGCGAAGCAGACGGCGTCGAGGACGCTGGTCTTGCCGGCGCCGGTCTCGCCGCACAACAGGAACAGCCCGCTGCCACTGAGCAGGTCGAAGTCGACTTCCTCGCAACCGGCGAACGGGCCGAACGCCTCGATTGCCAGGTGGTGCAGGATCATCAGGCGGCGTCCTCGGCCACCCGGCATGCGTCGCAGGCCTGCCGGAGTAGCTGCGCCTCCGCGGGATCGGGAGGTGCTCCGCGTGCCTCGGCGACGAAGGCCTGCGCGACCTCCGTGTCGCTGCGCCCGGCCACCGGCTCGCTCCAGCTGCCGCCACCGGGCTGTCGGTCTTCGGCGGGCTCGAACGCGAGCACCAGGGCGTGCGGGAAGCGGGAGCGCACTCGCACCATGGCGTCGGCGGGTCGCACGGAGTCGGTCAGGGTGACATGCAGCCAGGTGTCCTCGAGCCCCTCGTGACGGCCGTCGGTGAGCAGGTCGTCCAGCCGTCCGCGCAGGGTCGCCAGCGGCCGCGGCACCGGCGCCGCGACGAACTCCGCGGTGGACAGGCCGTCGCGACCGAGGTCGACCAGCCAGGATCCCTTCGTGTGGGTGGCCTCCGAGAACGAGTACGCCAGCGGCGACCCGGAGTAGCGCAGGTGGGGTCGCACCGTCTGCCTGCCGTGCAGGTGCCCCAGGGCGACGTAGTCGGCCCCGTCGAAGACGGATGCGGGCACCTGCGACACACCCCCGACGCTGATGTCACGCTCGCTCTCGCTGCACTGACCACCGGTCACGAACGCGTGCGCCATCACCACCGCGCGTGTGCCCGACGGACGTGACCGACGATCGGTGCGGACGCGGCCCATCGCCTCGCGCAGAGCGGCGGCGTGGCTGCGTTCGGGCAGCTGCCACGGCTCTCGGACCGCGTCGGGCTCGAGGTAGGGGAGGCCGTAGACCGCTACCGGGCCGTGCCGGTCCTCGAGCATCACCGGACGACCGGCCGCCGCGGCCGACGTGCGCAGATGGATGCCCGCGGCGTCGATGAGATCGGCGGCGAAGCCGAGCCGGTGCGCCGAGTCGTGGTTGCCGCTGGTGATGACGACGCGGACCTGTTCGGCAGCCAGCCGGCGCAGTGCCTCCGATGCGAGCTGGACCGCGTCGACCGGCGGCATCGCGCGGTCGTACACGTCGCCGGCAACCACCACGGTGTCGACCCGCTGCTCACGCACGGTGTCGACGAGGTGGTCGACGAACACGCTCTGTGCAGCAAGGAGGTCCTCACGGTGGAAGGACCGGCCCAGATGCCAATCCGAGGTGTGCAGGATCCTCATGCGGTGGACGGTAGATGCCGACACCGACACGCTGGGGCTCCCACGCCGTACCCCTGTCTGCCCTGTCCGGCGGGAGTGTGGCGCGCCCCGCGTGAGACGAAGGTTACGTGGCCGCTGCGGCCGATCCGTGCCGCGTGTGGCGGCTATCTCACCTTTGTGAAGGATGTTCGATCGTGACATCCTCTAACGTCGGAAGGGAACGTTCACCGCACAGCTGGGATTGGGCCCCGCGTTTGCTCCGCTCGTCGCAGGCTCCTGCCAGCCCTCACCGCACCGCTCGACTGTGGTCAGGGCTGCTGGGTGCTGCCTCACTGCTGCTGGCGTTCCTCGTCCTCACTGTCCTGGTGCCAGGGCCGCTGCGACCCCTCGACCTGGCATTCAACCAGTTCCGGGGCGAGGACTTCGACATGGTCCGGCCCTACCTGCAGGTCCTCGACCGGATCGGCCAGCGGGCCGTGTGTCTGCCGATACTCGCCGCTGCGGCCGCCTGGGCGTCGCACAAGGCGAAGACGTGGCGGCCGATGATCGTCACCGCGGTGAGCGTGCTCGGCGTGAACGCGTTCGTGGCCGTCTTCAAGTTCGGGCTGGAGCGTGGTGCCCCCCTCGACAACGAGCCCGACTTCCTGGCCGGTGGCGTGATGTACCCGTCGGGTCATGCCGCGAACGTGCTGCTGGTCTACGGTCTCGCTGCCTACCTGTTGTTGCGGTACGCCGACTCGAGCCGTCGGATGCAGTGGACGCTGATGGGGGTCGTCGGAGCCCTGACCGTGGTGATGTTCATCACCTCGCTCAGCCTCCGCTGGCACTGGTTCACCGACCTGGTGGCCGGCGTCATCGTGGGCGGTGCGGCGCTCAAGACGGCGATAACCGTCGACCGCGCCATCCCGTTCACACCGTTGACCGAGACGGAGGAGCAGGTCACCAGACCGGTGCACCGGCACCGGGCAACGCACCGCCAAACCCGGCCTCGACGCAGTCCACAGCACACCCGCTAAAAGGGTTTGCGGCCCTGACACCTCGCGGTAGTCTCCCCACAGCCGACCTCGTTCGGCGGTCAGCGGCGTACGGAGGAGGGCTGGCGATGCACGGGGACGCTGCAGCGCTGCATCTGCGAGACCGGTCGATCGCCGAGGGATACGTCGCCTCGATCTGCTTCAAGCACGGACCACCCCGTCTGTACGGCGTGGAGCTGGAATGGACAGTGCACCACGCAGACGACCCGAGCCGCCCTCTCGACGCCACCACCCTCAGCCGCGCTCTCGGCAGGCACGCGCCGCCCACTCTTCGGCCACACGCAGAACCCGCTCCCTTGCGCCACGGGTCGACCGTCACCGTCGAACCCGGAGGCCAGGTCGAGCTCTCGTCGACACCCCATACGTCGCTCTCCGACCTGCTCAGCGCCACCGCCCACGACGTCACGCATCTGCACGACCTGCTCGCCGATGCCGGCCTGGTGCCGGGTGACCAGGCTATGGACCCGCACCGGGCGCCGGTCAGGCTCCTGGACACTCCGCGCTACCGCGCGATGCAGGCCGCGTTCGACCGGATAGGGCCGGACGGCGCAAAGATGATGTGCAGCACCGCGGCCGTGCAGGTCTGCCTCGACGCTGGGGAGCCCGACCGGGTCGCTGCCCGCTGGGCGGCGGTCCATGGGCTCGGCCCGGTGATGACGGCGCTGTTCGCCAACTCGGCCGCGGTCACCTCCGACGGGCAGCCCTGGGAGTGCGCGCGGATGCGGTCCGTGCTCGGCACCGATCCCAGCAGGAGCCTTCCGGCAACGCCGAGCCCCGACCCGTCCGCTGCCTGGGCCGAGCACGTCCTCGACACGCCGTTGCTCTGCGTACGGCGGCCCGAGGGACACTGGGAGGCACCGCCGGGCGTCACCTTCGCCGACTGGATCGACGGCGCGCTGCCCGGCTCGCCGACGACGGACGACCTCGACTACCACATGACGACGATGTTCCCGCCGGTGCGCCCGCGCGGCTACCTCGAGGTGCGTTACCTCGACGCGCAGCCGGGCGGCTCCTGGATCACGCCGGTGACGCTGCTGGTGGCGCTGATGGCGAGGGAGGGGACCGTCGACGCCGTAGTGGACGTGACCGCGTCGGTCACCGGGCTGTGGTTCGAGGCCGCTCGCCACGGGCTCGCCCATCGTGGGATCAACGCCGCTGCCCAGCAGGTGCTCGACCTGGGATATGAGGCCCTCGCCGCTGTCGACGTACCCCGGACCCTGTCCGCGCAGGTGTTCGCGGACCTGGACGACAGACGTGCCCAACTGACC
>JBOHDD010000573.1:0-4159 GCA_050699155.1 Nocardioidaceae bacterium | reverse complement strand
AGTCGACCCATCGCTCCCGACCGAACAGCTCGGTCTGGTCGTGCGAGTACGGCGACGTTGGGTCGACGGCCTGGCCGTAGGTCAGGATGGTGGCTGCGTCGACACCGGCATCGGTGAACGCAACCGCCTGGATGTGCGACGACCCGTAGCTCACGGGATACAAGCGGTCGAGGTTGGCCGCAGCGTCGCGACTGCTGACGACGTTGGCGTTGCCCGTGGCATGCTCGCCGCCTCCGAGCGGGATCGGGGGAGCACCTTCGTCCCCGGCCACCTGCAGGTCGCCGAGCCGGGCGTCGAACGGCACGGCCTGGGCCTCCAGGTAGGCGATCGCGTCCTTTATCGCGGACACCACCTGCGGGTTCTCCTCGTTCAGGTCGGCCGGGGTCTCGAGGGGCCGGGCCGGGTCGAACGGCTCCTCCCACAGCAGGGTCTCCGGCACCCGCAGGAAGAACTCACGGAAGACGTGCGCTCCCGCACTGTCGACGTTCGTACGACCGTCCCAGTCCGCAAGCGCAGCACAAGCCTCTCCCCCGTTCGCGGACTGGCAGACCTCTTGTAGATCGTCGTCCTGCCGGGACAGCTCCGCCCCGAAGACGCGGTTCTCGTGCTCGATCGCCCTCAGCTGGCGATGGCTCATAGAGCCACCGGCGCCCAACCCGTCGACACCGGCGAGTCGGTCGATCACGTAGCGGTAGACCATCCGGGAACGCAGGGAGCGCTCGCACCGTTCACAGCCGATGATCCGCGCGAACCCCTCCAGACGTTCCTCCGGGTTCGGCAGCCAGTGACTGTCGTTGGCGTTCATCACCCAGTCCCGTCGCACCGTCTGGGGCAGGTTCGCCGGGCCGAAGATACCCGCCCGCGACGCGTCCTGGTCGTGGCGCCAGGCACACTCGCCCGAGGCTCGGGTGCCGTCCAGTGCCGGCAGACCGACGAGCTGGAACAGGGCGTGCCCGATCGGCGTGGCACACCGCTGCACCAGCTCGTCAGGCACATTGGGTACGACGGAATGGTCGGCGTACAAAGCGTCTCCAGCACGGTCGGCCGCGATGGTGTTCACCCAGGGCATCCCGGCGGCCCCGTCCTGCGCAGCCAGCAGCTCGCGGACATTGCTGGTCTTGGCCATCTCGTGGAACACGTCGATGGTGCGCAGGTGCTCGGCGTTGGCGTCGCGCAGCGCGAAGACACTCGCCGGTGTCCACCCCATCAGCGCATCGGGTGCGTCGACGACATAGCCCTCGCCGGTGCGGTAGAAGTCCTCGGTCACCGTGTGCACGTCACCGTCACGACCCCGAACGGCAACCTGCACCTCGCGGCGCTCGAGATCCCGCGGACCCTCGGTGGTCAGGTACGTCGTGGGAGAGCCAGGCACGGTTCTGTACTCGTACGGCGTGAAGCGATAGGCCGTCGACACGGTGTGACTCCAGGCGACACTTCTGTTCCAGCCGATGTTGACGACCGGTGAGCCGATCAACCCCGCGCCGGCGACGTCGTACACGCCGGGGATCGTCAGGTGCGTCTGCGAGAAGCGGTAACGACCACGCCAGGGGAAGTGCGGGTTGCCGAGCACCATGCCACGCCCCGTCGACGTCGCGTCACCACCGAGAGCGGTCGCGTTGGACCCGAACCCCGAGTCGGGGTCCCTGCCGAGCAACGCCTGCAGCCGGCTCCTGCTTGGCAGGTCGGACGGAACCGACGCGAACGACGACGTGCTCGACAGCGGCAGACCAGGGTCCTGCACAGAGGGTGGATCGGCATCGACGACCTCAGGTACGAACACACCGGTCGACGCCAGCAGGTTCGCCGCTTAGACGCCGTACCAGAGGTCCAGCCCGGTGGCCGGCTGCACCCACTCGGCTCCTGCACACGCGGGATCCTGGATCCCGTCCGAGCCGCCCACGTCCTCGAGGTACTCGTTGAACCCGGCCGCATACCCACGGACCATCGCGCGGGCCTCCTCACCGGGGCCCCGGACCGGATCCGCCAGCAGCTCCTCGACGACCCGCCGGTTACGGAGATCGGTGAACAGCGCGTCGGTCTGCAGGTTAGTCGCGTCGAGGGTCACCTGGTCGGAGTAACGCGCGTCGGCGCCGAACCAGCGCGACCGTTCGCCGCGGGCGGTCAGGAGGGTGTCCGCCAGCACGCAGGGCGACGTCTCGGCGGTGGCGTAGCCGTTGCCGAACCCGAGCGACGCGAAGTCGTCCGCGACGATGTGCGGGATCCCGTGGCTCGTCCGCCTGATGGTCGCGCGATGGACCCCGGCGGTGGGCGCCCCTGCCGCGCTCTCCCTCCCGGGTGCGGTCGGACCCGCTGAGGCGGGGGCCAGGCCGAGCGCCGGTACGACGATGGCCGCGGCGAGAAGCAAGCGGTGTGCGGCGTAATCAAATGGTGACACGCGGCATTGCCTCCCCTCGGATTTGGATTCCGCGTCCGCACGCCGGTGCGGCAACGAAAACACAACCTGGTGGGCCTCGTGGTATCGCATAACGACGCACCCGGGCGGGAGTCACTACAACACGGCCGAGGGCACGGGAGACGGAAAGTTGCTTCCGTGCCGAGACCTGGGCTGTACTGTCGAGAAGGAACGCACTCATCCTGGCAATCGAGGCAAGCCAATGATTTCTCGGATATCCAGACATGGCCGTAAAAAAACCATAAAATGATCACGTTGTGTAACACTTATGGTAACTCCACGTGTTCAACAACAGCCCATCCCGTGTGGGCGCTCTGGGGCCGTGTGACTTTCGTTGACGTGCTTCAGAACGCCGCGCGATAATCCCTGTAACCCCCTTAGAGGAGCCCCCTCATGAACGCTCGCCGCATCATTGCCGCCGCCATCTCCACCATCGCTCTCATTGCCGTGAACGTCGGTGCCGCCGACAGCGCGTCCGCACGTGGCTCTCACTGGGGCTTCGACGGCAAGACCAGCCACCAGACCTCCGACGGCTCGCACTGGGACTGACCCTGATCGACCGATGGTCGGGCTTCCCAACTGGGAAGCCCGACCATTTGTTGTGAGTCGGTCGTGTGACCGACCGTCAGCGAAGCGCCCCGTCCTCGCGGGATACCGCCTACGGATCGTCACCCGACAGGCACAATAGGCGTATGCGCCGTACCGGAGAGCCGCCCCCGGCTTCACACCTCACCGCAGTCAGCGTGGGCGTGCTCGTAGCCGGGATCGGCTGCGCCCTGCTCGGCACAGGCGCCGAATGGACGAGTCCCACCGTCGCCGGACTCGTCATCGGGCTGCTCCTCATCGTCATGAACGCCCGCCCGATGCGTGGCTTCTCAAAGGCGTACAACACAGAGTTGTTGACGCTCGACGAGGTTCTCTACGTGCCGATGCTTGCGATGTTGACGCCGTCAGAGGTCTTTACCGTGGCGGCGTTGGCCACGCTCGTCGGCGGCCTCGCTTCTCGCCGCCGTGCCATCAAGTCCGTGTTCAACGTGGGCTCGATGCTGCTGGCATCGGGCGCCGGCATCTTCGTCACGCGCGCCCTGGGGGGAACCCCGACCACAGAACCGGCACTGCTGGATGTCCTGGCAGCGATGGCCGGCGCCTTTACCTTTACGTTGTCCACTGCCCTGCTCGTCCGGGCGATGATCTCCTACGCAACCGGCGACCGTTTCTTCAGCTCACTGCGCGATATCGTGCTGCGAGTCCGTCCGTGGCTGGGCGCCGTGACGCTGGGCGGTGTGGGGATCCTCGCCATGGTCACCAGCATCTACGCGGGAGTCCTGGTCATCGGGCTCCTGCTCTTCGTGCAGCACTCGTACGGCGCTGCGCTGCGTGAAGTCGCTGCCCGCCAGGCTGCCGAGCGCCTGCAGCAGGCGACATCGTCGTTGCGCACCCAGTCCAACTCCGATGCGGTGATCGACGACCTGGTCCGCGCGGCCCGTGACCTCACCGGAGCACAGACCGTGACCGTTGTGGAGGAGGGCGAACCAGCGCCCTCAGCGGGGATCCGTGCCCATCTCGGTGGGGGCAGGTACCTGTGTGTGGCCGGGCGCAAGCGGCAGGGCGACTGGACCGTGGCGGAGCGATCGATGCTCGAGACGCTGGCCGGCGTCGCCGGGGACGTGCTGCGCGCGACCAAGCTGATCGCCCGACTGCGAACGATCACGTACTCGCAGAGCGAGGGCGTGATCGCCGTGGACC
>JBOHDD010000572.1:0-2950 GCA_050699155.1 Nocardioidaceae bacterium | reverse complement strand
GCCCCCGACAGGCGGCCCGACGGGAAGTCTCAAGCGGTACGCAGCTCGGTCGCGGACTGCGCGGCGACCTCGGTCATGTGCTCGATCCGAGCGGTCTCGAGCAGGGAGCGCCACGAGGTGACGTTCGGGCGGCGCCGCAGCAGTGCACGCCGCTCCCGCTCGGTCAGCCCGCCCCAGACACCCCACTCGATCTGGTTGTCCAAGGCCTCCGCGAGACACTCGGTCCGCACCGGGCATCCCTGGCAGACCTGCTTGGCCCGGTTCTGCGCCGCTCCCTTGACGAAGAGCTCGTCTGGCGTACGGTCCTTGCAGGCCGCCTCAGACGCCCAGTCCTCGTTCCACATGGCTCGCTCCCCTTCCCGAGATGAACGCCGCGACTCTGTCGGACCGGCGCCTCGCTGCACGTCACAAAGAGTGACGGATCTGGGAGACTCGGCGGCAGACCCATGAGGGTGAACTTGTGGTAGTCAGTTAGGACTATCCCGGTTTGGCAACTATGGCCCGCGCCGGATGTGTGATATGTGCACCCACCGCGTACCCTCGTTGCCATGCCAGTGCCTCGACGTGCCGCACCCAGCGCTGCCGGGTTCGCCCAGCAGCTCGTCGTCATCATCGGCGTCAGCGTCCTCACCGGGGTGCTCCTGGCAGGACTGGCCATCCCGTTCGCCGGGCTGATCGGCTACACCGCGCACGAGAGCGAGGACCTGGTCGTCAACGACCTGCCTCTGAAGCTCGACGACGAGCCGTCGCCCGAGCGCACCCGGATCCTCACCGCACGCGGCAAGAACCTCGCCACGCTCTACGACCAGAACCGCGTCCAGCTCGACAGCCTCGAGGACATCTCCCCGATCATGCGCAAGGCGATCGTCGCGATCGAGGACTACCGCTTCTTCAACCACGGGGCACTCGACGTCAAGGGCACGCTGCGTGCGCTGATCGCCAACCAGTCCAGCGGCGAGACCGTGCAGGGCGGCTCCTCGATCACCCAGCAGTTCGTCAAGATGACACTGATCGAGCAGGCCGACACCGAGAGGGAGCGCCTCGCCGCGATCGACGACACCTACGCCCGCAAGGTCCGCGAGCTGCGTTACGCACTCGGCGTAGAGGAGAGCAGGACCAAGCAGGAGATCCTGCTCGGCTACCTCAACATCGCCTACTTCGGCGACGGGGCCTACGGCATCGAGGCGGCGGCGCAGCACTTCTTCGGAGTCTCCGCCAAGGACCTCAACCTGCGACAGTCGGCGATGCTCGCCGGGCTCGTGCAGAACCCCACCCAGTACGACCCGACGAACAGCTCCAAGCTTGCCAAGTCCCGTCGCGACGTCGTACTCAACCGGATGGGCCAGCTGAAGATCATCAAGCCCGAGACAGCGGAGGCGGCACAGAAGCGCAAGCTCGGTCTCGACATCCACAGCATCTCCAACGGCTGCGTGTCCTCCAGGGCCGAGTTCTTCTGCGACTACGTGCGTACCTGGTTGCTCACGCAGCCGTCGCTCGGTGAGACGGTCGAGGACCGGGAGCGGCTGCTGCTCGCGGGTGGCCTCACGATCAGGACCACCCTCGACATGCGCTTCCAGCGGGCGACCGACCGCGCGGTCCGGCAGACGGTGGCCCCGCGCAACAACGTGATCGGCGCGTTGGCGATGGTGGAGCCGGGCACGGGCGAGGTCCGTGCGATCGCGCAGTCCCGCCCGATGGGCAACGACGTGCCTGCGGGTCAGACCTACGTCAACTACCTGGTGCCGCCGGAGTACTCCAACAGCGCCGGGTTCCAGCCCGGATCCACCTTCAAGGCGTTCGTGCTCGCGGCCGCGGTGGCGAAGGGGATCCCGCTCGACACCACGATCTACGCACCGGAGTCGATCACGGTCGACCAAGACGACTACGAGAGCAAGCTCTGCCCGAAGCGCAACCTTGCCGGCACCTACACCGTGGGCAACTCGACCGACTCCGGAGCCATGGACCTCTACTCCGGCACCCAGCTGTCGGTGAACACCTTCTACGTCCAGCTCGAGGAGCGCGTGGGCCTGTGCGCCCCGTGGAAGATGGCCAACAAGCTGGGGATCGAGCTCGAGCCCGACGCGCAGGTCCCGTCGTTCACGCTCGGTGTCTCCAGCGTCTCCCCCCTCGGGATGGCCGAGGCTTACGCGACGTTCGCGGCCCGTGGCAAGCACTGCGACGCGATCCCGGTCACCCGTGTCACCGACCGCAACGGCAACGAGCTTGACATCCACGGTGCCCAGTGCAAGCAGGTGATCAAGCCCGCCGTCGCCGACGCGGTCAACGACATCCTGCAGGGCGTCACCGGGCCGGGCGGCTTCGCAGAGGCGTACTCCCTGAACCAACCTGACGCCGGCAAGACCGGTACGTCGCAGGAAGCGAAGTCGGTGTGGTTCATGGGCTACACCCCCAACCTGGTCACGGCGGCGATGGTGGCCGGTGTGAACAAGGTCGGTGAGCCGCAGACCCTGCTGTACAAGCAGATCCGCAACGAGGTGCTCTACGAGCCGTCGGGCAGCGGCACTGCGGCGCCGATGTGGTACGCCGCCATGAACGTCGTCCAGAAATGGCTGCCGAACAAGCGCTTCACGATCCCGAGCTCGAAGATCATCAAGGGTCGTGAGGTGACGGTGCCGTCGACGGGTGGCATGAACCCGGAGGCAGCCCGTCGCAAGCTGCAGCGGATCGGTCTCAACGCGGTCGTCGAGAACGACTACCAGGTCGACTCCGAGTACAGCTTCGGCACGGTCGCGTACACCTCGCCAGGTGCCTTCTCCAGCTCGTCGTCCGGCGACACCGTGGTCATCTACGTCTCCGACGGCACGCCGTACGTCCCACCGGCACCAGAGCCAGAGCCAGAGCCGGAGCCGCAGCCGGCGCCCCAGCCGGCGCCCCAGCCGCAGCCACAACCCGGCGGCGGTGGTGACGGCGGCAGTGGTGACGGCGGCAG
>JBOHDD010000571.1:0-1952 GCA_050699155.1 Nocardioidaceae bacterium | reverse complement strand
TGGGATCAACGCCGCTGCCCAGCAGGTGCTCGACCTGGGATATGAGGCCCTCGCCGCTGTCGACGTACCCCGGACCCTGTCCGCGCAGGTGTTCGCGGACCTGGACGACAGACGTGCCCAACTGACCCCGTCGGAGAGGTGACCGACATGACGATCCCGGAGATGCTCGGCCAGGACGCGCTGCGCGACCACGTCGCCGCCGAGCTCGTCCGCAGCCGGCAGCGCAGCGCAGTGCTGACGGACGCTGTCGACGACGACGACCTCGTGCGCCAGCACTCGCGGCTGATGTCCCCATTGGTCTGGGATCTCGCACACATCGGCAACCAGGAGGAGCTGTGGCTGGTCCGCGATGTTGGCGGGCTCGAACCGCTGCGGGAGGACATCGACGAGCTCTACGACGCCTTCGAGCACCCGAGGGCCGACCGGCCGCAGCTGCCGCTGCTCGGGCCGACCGAGACGCGTGGGTATGTCGGCGAGGTCCGCGACAAGGCGCTGCACGTGCTCGAACGCACACCGCTGGAGGGGCGAAAGCTGGTGGACGACGGGTTCGCCTTCGGCATGATCGTCCAGCACGAGCATCAGCACGACGAGACGATGCTCGCCACGCACCAGCTGAGGGCAGGCACGCCGGTGCTGCGAGCGGAGGCACCGCCCGTGCCCGTGTCGCCGCCGGCCCGGCCGGAGGTGCTGGTGCCCGGAGGCGAGTTCACGATGGGCACGAGCACCGAGCCGTGGGCACTCGACAACGAGCGGCCGGCGCACTCGGTGCACGTCGACCCGTTCTGGATCGACACCGCACCGGTGACGAATGCCGAGTACCTGCGGTTCGTCGAGGACGGCGGCTACGACCAGCGTCGCTGGTGGAGCCCGCGCGGATGGGCGCATCGGCAGGAGGCGGACCTGCAGGCACCGCGGTTCTGGGTCCGGGGTGGTGGGGACACCTGGATGCGGTGGCGCTTCGGTGTGCTCGAGGCTCTTCCGCCCGACCAGCCCGTCGTCCACGTGTCCTTCCACGAGGCCGAGGCGTACGCCGCCTGGGCGGGGAAGCGGTTGCCCACCGAGCCTGAGTGGGAGAAGTCCGCGCGGTTCGACCCGGCGACCGGCCGCTCCAGGCGTTATCCATGGGGTGACGAGAACCCGTCGGCGCGGCACGCGAACCTCGGCCAGCGGCACCTCAGCCCATCTCCTGTCGGTGCGTTCCCTGAGGGCGCGTCCGCTCTCGGTGTGCACCAGCTGATCGGTGACGTGTGGGAGTGGACGAGCAGTGGTTTCAGCAGCTACCCGGGGTTCGAGGTGTTTCCCTATGCGGAGTACTCCCAGGTGTTCTTCGGTGGCGACTACCGCGTGCTGCGTGGTGGGTCCTTCGGCACCGACGCGGTCGTCGGTAGGAGCACCTTCCGCAACTGGGACCACCCTGTACGACGGCAGATCTTCTCCGGGCTCCGGTGTGCGCGTGACGCGCGCCCGGACGAGGCCCGCTGAGGTTCTCCAGTGTGCAGGCACCTGGCTTACGTGGGTCCACCCGTCACGCTGGACGAGCTCCTGCTCACGCCAGGGCACTCGTTGCTGCGGCAGTCCTGGGCACCGCAGGACATGCGCGGGGGCGGCACGATGAACGCCGACGGTTACGGGATCGGGTGGTACCCGTGCGAGGGTGACGGGCGACCGGTGCGCCATCGCCGTACCTGCCCGATGTGGACCGACGACGGGCTGCGTGACCTGGCGCGGAGCACGCGTGCGGGTGCGGTGGTCGCCGCAGTGCGGTCGGCGACCGTGGGTATGCCCGTGGTCGAGACCGCAGCCGCACCCTTCACGGACGGTCGATGGTTGTTCAGCCACAACGGCGTCGTGCCCGGCTGGCCGGACTCGGTGGCGCACCTCGCCCGTTCCCTGCCGGTGCGGGACCTGATCACCCTGGATGCCCCGACGGACTCCGCGTTGCTGTGGGCGCT
>JBOHDD010000570.1:0-1742 GCA_050699155.1 Nocardioidaceae bacterium | reverse complement strand
GATCTGGAGCTCGTCGTCTGCGGCAGCTCGGGCCGCTCCAT
Source organism: Nocardioidaceae bacterium (assembly GCA_050699155.1). Lineage (GTDB taxonomy): Bacteria > Actinomycetota > Actinomycetes > Propionibacteriales > Nocardioidaceae > JBOHDD01. Next base: position 1,701 of record JBOHDD010000570.1, on the reverse strand, counting down.
ACCGACGTTCGGCGCGTGGGAGGCGACCGTCCTGGAGCACACCTACGACGTCGTCGACTTCGTATCGGCTCACGCCTACTACGAGCTCGAGGGTGACGATGTCGCCAGCTTCCTGGCGTCGTCGGTCGACATGGATCTGTACATTCGCGAGGTCATCGCGACCGCGGATCACGTCGGCGCCAAGCTCTCCTCCCCGAAGAAGATCAACATCTCCTTCGACGAGTGGAACGTCTGGTACCTGCGTGACTTCCAGCGGGGCGGGATGCCGGAGGACTGGACCGTCGCCCCGCGGCTCAGCGAGGACGCCTACACCGTGCTCGACGCCGTCGTGGTCGGTTCCCTGCTCATCACACTGCTCAAGCACAGCGACCGGGTGACCGCCGCCTGCCAGGCCCAGCTGGTCAACACGATCAGCTCGATCCGGTCCGAGCCGGGTGGGCCTGCGTGGCGGCAGTCGATCTTCCACCCGTTCGCGCTGACCGCCCGGCACGCCCAGGGGCAGGTGCTCCAGCCGCAGGTCGCTGCCCCGACCCTGGCGACGACCAAGCACGGCGAGGTCTGCGGACTGGACTCGGTGGTCACATACGACGACGAGGAAGGGCGGGTGGCGGTGTTCGTCGTCAACCGGAACCCGGCGGAGCCCATGTCCTTCTCCACCGACCTGCGCGCCTTCGGCAGGGTGGAGTTGGCCGAGGCGACCATGCTGTGGGACCAGGATCTCTTCGCGGTGAACACCATGGAGGACCCCGAACGGGTGGCGCTGAAGCCGCACAGCTCGGCTCAGGTCGTCGGGACCGCGCTGGAGGCCGAGCTGCCGCCCGCCTCTTGGAGCATGTTCGTCGTGCAGGTGTCCTGAAGCCGCGGGTGCTTGGCCGAAGGACGCCCCGTTGGTCACATCGACCCCTTTTCGGACTGCTCCCGCCCGCTTGGCCCGGTGAGTGACCGTGCACGGTCAGCGACGGGCCTCCGGCCGGCTCCACGTCTAGACGCAGTGTTGCCGTACCGATCGACCATCCGTACAAGGAGAGGCATTAGAAGGATGACCGTGTACCACGTCGCCACCACCGGATCCGACAGCGCCGACGGCTCCGCGAGAGCGCCCCTGCGCACCATCAACGCGGCCGCCGCGGTCGCGCAGGCTGGTGACACCGTGCGTGTCCACGAGGGCGAATACCGCGAGTGGGTGACGCCCGCCCGTGGCGGGCTCAGCGACCGGCGCCGCATCACCTATGAGGCAGCCGAGGGGGAGCGGGTCGTCATCAAAGGGTCGGAGCACATCACGGAGTGGACCCCCGAGGGTGACACCGTCTGGCGTGCAGTGGTTCCCAACGCCTTGTTCGGCGGATTCAACCCGTTTGCCGAGGAGGTCGCCGGGGACTGGCTCGTGCACCCCACGTCGGGAGAGCGCAAGCACCTGGGCGACGTCTACCTCAACGGGCGCAGCTTTTACGAGGTGCACGACGTTGCTGCGGTGTCCGCAGCGCCGGTCCGGAGGGAGGCCGTCGACGGCTGGACGGAGCTCGCCGTGCCGATCCTCGACGTCGACCAGACCCGCTACGTCTGGTACGCGGAGGTCGGCGAGGAGTCTACGACAATCTGGGCCAACTTCCAGGGCGCCGACCCCACCATCGAGCTCGTCGAGATCAACGTGCGCCGCTCGGTCTTCTACCCCCTGGAGCACCACCTCGACTTCATCACGGT
>JBOHDD010000569.1:0-3267 GCA_050699155.1 Nocardioidaceae bacterium | reverse complement strand
CGGCGCGCGGGTCCTCGGCCTGTTTCTGGATCAACGCGAGGGTCTGCAGGACCGAGTCGTGCAGGTGTGCGGCGACGTCGGCGCGCTCCTGGGAGCGGATCCGCTCACGACGCTCGTCGCTGAGGTCGCTGGTGAGCCGGTACGCCCAGGGCCACACGATCAGCGCGATCCCGACGATCCCGAGGACGGCGGCCCAGGCCATGTCGTCGAGCAGGGCGACGTTGCCCGACTGCGCCACCAGCGCTCCCACGGCCGAGACCAGCAGCGCGATACCGGCGAAGATCCGCAACCCGGCCGAGAGCCCGCCACCTCCGACGACCGCCTGCAGCGGGTTCAGCCCAGTCGACGAGTCCGCCCACCTGGCCTGCTGTGCCTCGTCGGCCTGGCGCCAGAGCACCGCCACGCCGACCGTCGCGAGCACGATCGGCCAGAAGAACGCCGAGTCGAAGCCGAACCCGAGCTGGCGCAGCAGCAGCAGCGCGCCGATCGCCAGCGCGGCCAGGGCCACGGCAGGCCCGACGTCACCGAGGCTGCGCGGGAGCCGAGACGTCCGCCTGCCCTGTCGGGTGGCCGCTGCGATGCCCTGGGGTACGTCGCCGGTCTCGTGCTCGAGGGGGAGCACCAGCCACAGCCCGGCGTACAACGCCGCGCCGAACCCGCTGAAGACGGTCAGGGCCACGAACGCGACGCGTAACCACATCACCGGCAGCCCGAGGTGTGCAGCGAGACCACCCGCGACGCCACCCAGATATCGCTCCTCGGCGCTACGGGTAGCCCGCCGTGGGCTCAGAGTCTCCGCGTCGGTCCCCATGTCCTGTCAATCGTCACACGCGCTCGACCCGGATGCCATCGGTCCACCCCCGGGACGGGCGGCGCCGGCACCCTGATGCGTCCCCGAGGCCGGAGGGCCTCCTGACCAGCAAGATCAGGGCATTCCCCGATGGTGTCCGTCCCCTTCGGGGAGCACGATCGAGACATGACCGAAGCCCAGCACGACACGACGGACCCGGGCGGCCAGGGACCGCGTGTCTCCACCGAACAGATGCGCGACATCCAGCGGCTCCACCGCAGCCGCACCGACCGCAGGATCGCCGGCGTGGCCGGCGGGATCGGGCGGCATCTCGACGTCGACCCCACCGTCATCCGGGTGCTGCTGGTCGTCCTCGCGTTCTTCGGCGGAGCGGGGCTGCTGATCTACGGGGCCGCCTGGCTGCTGGTCCCCGAGGAGGGCAGCGAGCATGCGGTCCTGAGCACCGGCGCCGAGGCACGCACCGCCGTGCTGGTGGCGGCACTCGTCGTCGCCGCGCTGCTGCTCCTGGGCGACGCCTGGTGGCTCGGCTTCAACGAGGGCTGGCCGCCGCCGCTGCCGCTCGGGCTCGTCGTGGTCGCCGTCGTGGGCTACCTGCTGTGGCGCAACCGCGGCCAGACCGCACCCAGCACCGCCCAGCCGTCGTACGACGGACCTCCCCCGCCCCCGGCCGGTGCACCGCCGCACCTGCCGCCGCAGCCACGCTCGGCACCGCCGGCGCCACCGGGGCAGAGCCTGTTCGGGATGACGATGGCACTCGTGCTGCTCGCGCTCGGCGTGGTGGCGGCCGTGCAGATCGCGGGGGTGGGGCTTCCATGGGCGGCCTACCCCGCAACGGCGCTGGTGGTGGTCGGCGTCGCGATGGTGACCGGCGCGTTCGTCGGCCGCAGCACCGGACTGACGTTCGTCGGCCTGCTGGTCGCCGCGGTGCTGGCGGTCGCCACGTGGACCCCCGGCGTGCGGGTCGGCGAGACGGTCGCTCACCCCTCGTCTGCCGCCCTGCTCCAGGACGGCTACTCCTACACCACCGGGAGGATCCACCTCGACCTCACCGACGTCGAGAACCTCGGGGACCTCGACGGACGCACCCTCGACCTGACGATGCTGGCCGGTGACGTGGTCGTGGAGCTGCCCACCGGGCTCGACGTCGACGTGTCCAGCGAGGCGGAGGGCGGGCAGCTCGACATTCTCGGCGAGCTCGTCGAGGGCAGCACGATCCGCAACGACCGAAGCACCGGTGACACCGCGGCACCGGACCTGCGGATCAACGTCGACCTCGGATTCGGACACGCGAGAGTGAGCACACCATGAACCTGCAGCGGCACCCCGTCGACATCGGGTCGCTCGTCTTCGGCCTGGTCTTCCTCGGCATCGTCGCCGTCTGGGAGCTGTCCTACCTCGGCCTGGTGACGGCCGGTGACGCGGCCTGGATCGTCCCGGCGATGCTGATCGGGGCGGGGGGGTTGGGGATTGCGCTCGCCGCGACCAAGGAGCGGCGAGCCGAAGCGCGCGAGCGCAGCGAGGCAGGCGAGCCGGCGACAGAGGACCGCACCACCGACGAGACGCAGGAGCAGGACAATGGCTGAACAGACTCGACCCGGCCCGGCACAGACACCGCAGAAGCGTCTGGTCCGCAGCCGTGACGACCGCATGCTGGGTGGCGTCTGCGGGGGCGTGGCCGAGTATCTCGGCATCGACTCGACGCTGGTGCGCATCCTGGTCGTGGTGGGCACCGTACTCGGCTTCGGGTCGCTCGTGCTGGCCTACATCATCGGCTGGGTCCTCATCCCCGACGACAACGCCTGAGCCGGGTTCTCGTCAGCGACGAGCCGCCACCCGTGCCGTGTCCTGGGCGCGCAGCCATTGTTCGCGCGCCTCGAGGGCGGTGTCGGTGTAGTCGCTGAAGACCCCGTCGACCCCGGCGTCGAAGAACGCGTCGTACTCGCAGAACGCGTCACCCTTCGCGTTCGGGTCGGTGCCCTCCCGGCAGTTCGCGGGCAGGAACTGGTTCTCGTCGCGGAAGGTGTACGGATGCACCTCCAGCCCCACGTCGTGCGCGTCCTCGACGAGTGAGGTGGGCTCCGTCAGGTTGCCGTCGGCGTCGCGGGGGATGACCCTGTTCTTGTCCGGGCCGATGCCGTCGGCGTACGTCGAGATCTCGCGCAGGCCCGCCGGGGTGACGAGGTCATCGTAGGTGCGTGGGTCCCCGGCCTCGACGAGGTCGTACGGCGCTCCCGAGCCCGCGACCAGCTGCACGAGCGGCACCCGGACCATCGCGGCGAGGTCACGCAGGTTGCCCGTCTCGAACGACTGCACGAACACCTGGGCGTTGGGGCGGTTCAGCCCGTGCTCGGTCAACGCCCTGGCCAGCGGCTCCTCCAGGGACAGGCCGACCGAGTCGAAGTACGTCGGGTGCTTGGTCTCGGGGTACACCCCCACCAGGGAGCCGCGGCGGCGGC
>JBOHDD010000568.1:0-2919 GCA_050699155.1 Nocardioidaceae bacterium | reverse complement strand
CGTACGTCGGGTCGCTCCGGTGGCACCGAGGGCGGCATGTCGACCGGTGAGGTGCTGCGGGTGAGGGCGGCGATGAAGCCGATCTCCACCGTGCCGCGTGCCCTGCGGACCGTGGACGTGAGCACCGGCGAGGCCGCGGTGGCGCATCACCAGCGCTCCGACGTCTGTGCGGTGCCCGCGGCCGGCATCGTCGCCGAGGCCATGGTCGCACTGGTGATGGCCGACGCTGTGCTGGAGAAGTTCGGCGGGGACTCCGTGCAGGAGACGCGGCGCAACCACGACTCCTACCTGTCGAACCTGAGCGTCAGATGAATGCCGCGGGGGCCCGTCCGCGGCTGGTGCTCGTGGGTGCGATGGGCTCGGGCAAGACGACGGTCGGGGGGCTGGTGGCGGAACGGCTCGGGGTGGCCCTCCGGGACACCGACGCCGACATCGTGTCCGAGACCGGCCGCGAGATCGGCGAGATCTTCGTGGACGAGGGCGAGCAGCACTTCCGCGACCTCGAGCGGGCGGCGGTGCGCGCGGCGCTGTCCGAGCACGAGGGTGTCGTCGCCCTCGGTGGTGGTGCGGTCATCAGTGCGGAGACCCGTGACCTGCTCCGGGGCCTCACCGTCGTCTTCCTCGACGTGGGGCTCTCAGACGCCGTGCGGCGGGTAGGGCTCGGTGTCAGCCGGCCGCTGCTCCTCGGCAACGTGCGGGCACGGCTGAAGGCGCTCCTGGACGAGCGGTACCCGCTGTACCGCGAGGTGGCGACGGTGACCGTGGACACCAACGGCCGCGACCCCGAGGACATCGCCGACGAGATAGCCAAGGCAGTCACCACGTGAGCGAGAGCACCCGGATCACGGTCGCCACCGACCGGCCCTACGACGTGGTGGTCGGTCGCCACCTGCTCGGCGAGCTGCCGGTCCTGCTCGGCGAGGGGGTGCAGCGGGTCGCCGTGGTCCATCCCGCCGGCCTGCGCACCACCGGCGAGACGATCCGCGCGGACCTGGCCGATCAGGGGTACGAGGCCGTCGCCATCGAGGTGCCGGACGCTGAGGAGGCCAAGCTCGCCCCGGTGGCGTCCTACTGCTGGCAGGTGCTGGGTCAGTGCGGGTTCACCAGGTCCGACGCCCTCGTCGGCGTCGGTGGGGGTGCCACGACCGACCTGGCCGGTTTCGTCGCGGCCACCTGGCTGCGCGGCGTCCGAGTGGTGCACGTCCCGACAACGGTGCTCGGCATGGTGGACGCCGCGGTCGGCGGGAAGACCGGCATCAACACCAGCGAGGGCAAGAACCTCGTGGGTGCCTTCCACGAGCCGGCCGGGGTGCTCTGCGACCTCGCCGCGCTGGAGACCCTGCCGCACCACGAGGTGGTCAGCGGCCTCGCCGAGGTGGTCAAGTGCGGCTTCATCGCCGACCCGCAGATCCTCGACCTGGTCGAGGGCGACCCCGACCGGGCCGTCGACCCGCGGAGCACGCTGCTCCGCGAGCTGGTGGAGCGCGCAGTGCGTGTCAAGGCCGGTGTGGTGGCCGGTGACCTCAGGGAGGCGACGTCCGCGGGCGGCCAGGTGGGTCGGGAGGCGCTGAACTACGGGCACACCTTCGGTCACGCCGTCGAGCGGGTGGAGCGTTACAAGTTCCGGCACGGTGCCGCTGTCGCGGTCGGCATGGTCTACGTGGCCGAGCTGGCGCGGCTGGCCGGGCGTCTGGACGAGGCCACCGCCGACCGGCACCGCCGCGTGCTCGAGCGCGTCGGCCTGCCGACCACCTACTCCGGTGGGTCCTGGGAGAGCCTGCACGACGCGATGAGGCTGGACAAGAAGTCGCGTGGTGACCGGCTGCGCTTCGTCGTACTCGACGGGCTGGCCCGTACCGGCATCCTCGAGGCACCCGACCCCGCGCTGTTGACCGCCGCCTACGCGGAGGTCTCCCGCTGAGCCGCAGCGTCAGCCACCTGGTGCGCCATAGCGCTCGCTTCGGCGGACGTCCCGGCCGGTAGACTGCTGCGTTGGTCCGGACGAACCCGAACGAGAGCAGGACACACGACGCATGGCCACCACCAACGACCTGAAGAACGGCATGGTGCTGAACCTGGACGGGCAGCTGTGGACCGTCCAGTGGTTCCAGCACCACAAGCCCGGCAAGGGCGGTGCTGTCGTGCGCACCAAACTGAAGAACGTCACCTCCGGCAAGATCGTGGACAAGACCTTCAACGCAGACGTCAAGGTGGACACCGCCAACGTCGACAGGCGCACGATGACCTACCTGTACAACGACGGCGACTCCTACGTCTTCATGGACGCCACCACGTACGACCAGATCCACGTGACGCCCGAGATCGTCGGCGACGCCAGGAACTTCATGCTGGAGAACCAGGAGGCCGTCGTGGCCGTGCACGACGGCAACCCGCTCTACCTCGACCTGCCGGCGTCGGTGGAGCTCGTGGTGGAGTACACCGAGCCCGGTCTGCAGGGGGACCGCTCCACCGGGGGAACCAAGCCCGCGCGGCTGGAGACGGGGTACGAGATCAGCGTGCCGCTGTTCATCACCACCGGCGAGAAGGTCAAGGTCGACACTCGCGACAGCAGCTATCTCGGCCGTGTGAGCAGCTGAGAGGTGAGTGCACGCACCAAGGCGCGCAAGCGGGCGCTCGACATCCTCTTCGAGTGCGAGCAGCGCGGCATCGCGGTGGAGGAGACGCTCGCCGAGCGGGTGGGGGCCGGTGAGCCGCCGGTCAGTGAGTACACCGTGCAGATCGTGCAGGGCGTGAGCGACCGTAAGGAGGAGATCGACGAGCTGCTCGCACGGTACGCCGAGGGCTGGACGCTGGCCCGGATGCCCGCGGTCGACCGCAACATCCTGCGGATCGGTGCGTTCGAGGTGCTGTACAACGACGACGTCCCGGACGAGGTCGCGGTGAGCGAGGCCGTCGGGC
>JBOHDD010000567.1:0-2116 GCA_050699155.1 Nocardioidaceae bacterium | reverse complement strand
GTGGCCGCGGGCATCGTGGTCGTCGGGAACGTGCAGTTCTACTGGCTTCCCATCCCCGGGGCCCCCGGCACGTCGACCTTCGGTCTCGAGGGCTCTCAGGCGGCGCTGCTGACGCTCGTCGTGATCGTGGCCACGGTCAACGCGGTGAACTTCGTGGACGGGCTCGACGGGCTCGCGGCCGGCGTCGTGGGCATCGGCGCGGTGGCGTTCTTCGGCTACGCCTACATCATCGCCGCCGCGAACGACCTCGAACGCAACACCCCGGCGGCGCTGTTGACCGCGGCACTGATCGGCGTCTGCCTGGGCGTCCTCCCGCACAACTTCTACCCGGCGCGGATGTTCATGGGCGACTCCGGGGCCCTGCTGATCGGTTTCGTGCTCGCCTGCGCCGCCATCACGTTCACCGGCAAGTACGACGTCACCAGCGTCAACCAGGGTGTGGGCGGCGCCTCAGCGAGTGTCGCTCCGGCGCTGCTCCCGCTGATCCTTCCGGTGGCGATCCTCGTGGTGCCGCTGCTCGACATGGTGCTGGCAGTCGTACGCCGTACCCGCGCGGGGCGGTCGCCGTTCGCACCCGACAAGCAGCACCTGCACCACAGGTTGCTGGAGATCGGGCACTCTCACCGGCGGGCCGTACTGCTGATGTACCTGTGGGCCAGCCTCGTGGCCTTCGGGGCGGTGCTCGTCTCGCTGTTCACCGGCTGGCAGTCGGTGGCCGGCCTTGCCCTGATGGTGCTGGTCGCGGCCGCGCTCACGTTCGGGCTGCCGGGAGGGCGGCGCCCGATGCAGGAGCGGACGTCGCTGTAGATGCCCCGATTTCGTCGCGGAACGCACCTTGTGCTAGTTTTCACAAGCATCACCAGCCGAGGGTTCTCACGCCCTCGACGACGAAGGACGGCCGCCATCATGACGACCGCGACATCGCAGCTCGCCCCAGCAGTCAGCCCGGTCCCGCGCTGTGGTAGCGTCACGGACTTTCCTGGTCTTTGGTCGCTCTCGCGGAGTCTTCGGCGGGGCGGCTTCGGCACGTGCGGCAACGGAAGCGGCGCTGGTGATGAGCGATGACGATGCGGACCGGTCTCTTCGCGCGCGCGAACTCATCGGCCTCGGCGGTCTCCTCGTCGGTTCTGTCGTCGCCGGCCTGGTCGTCGGGCTCCTGCTCGACGAGGCGCTCGGCACCTCTCCGGTCTTCGTGCTGGCGGGCATCGCCCTGGGCATCGTCGGCAGCGCGGTCGGGTTCTGGGTCAAGGTGCGCGACGCGTTGCGGGGCTGAGTGCCCATGACCGACCAGGCGACCGAGGCGATGGCTTCGCGCGGCACGGCATTCGGTGGTCCGCGACCTGTTCTCAAGGTTCTGCGGGACCAGCGCAAGACGCTCCTCGTGGCGATGGCGCTGGTCGCGGTGACGTGCTGGATCACCTTCCAGATGGGCACCTGGCTCCTCACGGCATGTACTGCCGGTGGCGTCGCGCTCGGGCTCGTCAACCACCTGGCCACCGAGTACTGGCTGCTGAGGGTGATCACGTCGGGCCAGCAGCCCACACGCAACACCATGATCGTCTCGACGACGATGCGACTGCTGGTGCTCACCGCCGTCGCCGTCGGCATCGCCGTGACCTTCTGGCCCGAAGGCATCGGTCTCCTTCTCGGGTTGGCCGTCTTCCGGCTCGTCGCCCTGGTGATGACCGGACTGCCGCTACTGAAGGAGCTGAAGAAGCCATGACCGCCCTGCTGCCGCTGTCGACCGGGTCGTCGATCGAGATCGGGGAGCACGTCGAACGCACGGTCTTCGGGCTGACGTTCCACGTGGACACCATCTGGGCGACCGTCGTCGCGGGCACCCTGGTCATCGGGCTCGGATTCGTGGCCCGCAGCTACCTGACGCGGGACTCCGAGGACCATGTCCCGAGCAAGGTGCAGCTGATCTGGGAGGGCGTCGTCGGCCAGGTCAACTCCCAGGTGGAGGACAACCTCGGCCGGGTACACCCGTTCGCGGCGCCCCTGGCCATCTCGCTGTTCTTCTTCATCCTGTTCGCCAACTGGCTCGAGCTCATTCCCAGCGAGCTCAACCACGAGACCGGTCACCTGCTGCCCGCACCGACCGCCGACACCAACC
>JBOHDD010000566.1:0-3623 GCA_050699155.1 Nocardioidaceae bacterium | reverse complement strand
TGACACCGGTCAGTGTGGAGTTGAGGGCATTGGCGCCGCCGATCCTGGCCAGGCCCTCGAAGATCAGCTCGCCGAGCCCGGGTCCGTTGACCGCGGCAGCGATCGCCGCGATTCCCACGCACATGATGGTGGCCACCCGGATGCCGTTGAGCAGCACCGGCCACGCGAGGGGCACCCGCACGACGTACATGCGTCGGCGTACGGACAGCCCCATGCCGCGCGCGGCCTCCTCGACCTCTGCCGGAACCGACTCCAGACCGGTGATGACGTTGCGCAGTATCGGGAAGATCGCGTAGAACGTCAGAGCGCTGATGGTTGGCAGCAGGCCGAGGCCGAGCAGCGGGATCAGCAGGCCGAAAAGCGCGAACGACGGGATCGTCAGCATCGTCGCCGTGACGGTCAGCACCAGTTGGCGAGCCACCGCGCGGCCATGCACCAGCAGGCCCGTCGCTACGGCCAGGATGGTCGCGATCGCGACCGCGATCAGCACGACCTGCACATGCTGAAGGGTCAGGAGGACGACGTCCTCCCAGCGGTAGGCGAGGTAGTCCTGAAACGTCACGGCGCACTCGCAAGGTCGTCAACGGAAACCTCGAGTGCGGTGCCGGCCACGGGTGAGCCGTCCTGGAGTACCAGCCAGAACCGTTCGCGGTCGCCCAGGATGGCCGGATCCTGGACGGGGTCATCGTCGAGCACGGCCAGGTCCGCGAGCATGCCCGGCGCGATCGATCCGAGCTCGTGCAGGCCGAGCGCGTGTGCCGCGGCTGATGTGGACGCCACCAGCGCATCATGCACCGGCAGCCCGTGGTGAACCATCCGGAGAATCTCGATCCAGGCCCCACCGCGACGCAGCTCCAGGTCGTCGCCGCCGAGCACGATCGGCGTACCGGCCGCATGCGCGGCCGCGAGCGTCTTCTCGGCCGCGTCGATGTTCGTGGCGGCAACGGCATCGAGCTCGGTCGTGGAGTACTTCTCGGTCGGCCCGCTGGTTCCGACCTGTAGATCGCGACCGGCGAAGACGTACTGGCTGGAGAAGGTCGGTACGAGCGCGATGTCGAGCTCGGCCATTCGGTCCAGTAGGTCAGCGCGCCGGTGCAGATAGAACCCGTGCTCGATGGTGCGCATGCCCAGGTCGATCGCCGCCTCGCAGCCGTCGAGGCCCTCGGCGTGTGCCACCACCTGGTATCCCATGCGGTTCGCCTCGTCGACGGCGGTGGTCAGCTCCTCTCGCGTGAGCTGGACCGCCATGCCGTGGGCCGAGCTCTCGGCATCGCGGGCGATTCCCGCCTCCAGCTCGACCGACCGGGCGCCGGTCGCCATCACCTTGATGAAGTCCGCGCCGCGGCGGATCTGCTCGCGTACGCCCTTGCGGACCTCGTCGGCGCCGTCGACCGAGCGATACATGCCGTCGAAGACGATGTCGCCGGGCGCGGTGCTGGAGATGATCAGACCGCAGGTCAGGATGCGCGCACCCCGGTAGGCGCCGTAGCGCATGGCCTGGCGGTTCTCCATCACCTGGTCGCCGTAGGTTCCCATGTCACGCACCGTCGTGACGCCGTACCGCAGGAACTCACGCAGGCGTGCCCCGAGCGCATGGCTCAACGTCCCCGGCAACACCGGCTGCACGCCGAACCCCAGATCCGGCACCGCGCCGACGCCGTGCAGGTGACCGTTGATGATGCCCGGCATCAGCGTCTTACCGGTGAGGTCGACGGTGATCGCTCCCTCGGGGGCACCGTCGCTCGCGTCGCCGACGCGCACGATCCGGCCGTCCTCGACCAGCACGCCCGCGCCGTCGCGCAGCGGCGCTCGCGTCCCGTCGAAGAGCCGTGCGTTCGTCAGCCACAGCGGACGCTCGGGCGAGCGAGGGCTGGCGAACAGCAACGCCGGGACCTGGACTTCCACCGATGACTCCTTAGGCCGGTTCCACGGTCACCCGCATCAGTACACCATAGACTCTTCTGTATACGAACCCCTCGTTGGTATTCTCTTTCCATGGACCGGCGCCTTGACCCTTTGGTGGGTTTGTTCGGGCCGACCTCCGAGGGCGGCGCTCGACGGCGCCTGAACGGCCCGGTTCCCAGTGACGCGCTGCCCTATGCCGTCCGCATGCGCGACGGGGTTCGCCTGGCCACCGATGTCTACCTGCCCGACCGGGGGCGCCGGTGGCCGGTACTGCTTTCTCGTCTCCCCTACGACAAGGCCGGTGACGAGTGCTTCATGCCGAGTATCGCGCGCTGGTTCACCGAACGGGGATACGCCGTGGTCGTGCAGGACGTGCGAGGCAAGGTCCGATCCGGTGGAGAGCTTGCGCCGTTCCGCAGCGAGCTCGTCGATGGCTACGACACGATCGACTGGATCAGCGCGCAGAGCTGGTACGGCGGACCGGTCGGCATGTTCGGGGACTCGTACTTCGGCTGGACCCAATGGGCCGCGGCGGCGTCACAGCATCCAGCCCTGCGCGCGATCACGCCACGCGTGATCTCGGCAGACGCCGCTGACATCACTTCACGGCAGGGAGTGTTCGCCCTGGAAGTGAGCGCACTGTGGGCACTTGAGACCTGGGTCGACGAGGGGCTCTACGACTACGAGGCCGGGCTTGACTGGGATGTTCGGCCCCTGTCAGAAGTCGTCCCGGCCGCTCTGGGTGGTCGTCGTTCCCTCTTCCTGGATGACGTCGCGACCGGCCGCCTTCCCGACGAGGCCCGTCCTGCCCTACGAGGCGACGTTCCCGCACTGCACCTGGGCGGATGGTGGGACATCACGCAGCGGGGCCAGATCGCCAGCTGGCACAGTGCGCGTGGCCGACGGAGCGCGCCGCAGTTCCTCGTCATGGATGCGGTCGACCACGGGTGGACACATCTGCGAGAGCCGGGGCAGGGGTACATCGATCCCCGCACGGACGAGCCGACGATGCAGCGCTACCTCGACCACTACCTCGGGCTGCTCGTCCCGTTTCTGGACCACTTCCTTGCCGGCAAGGCGTCGTACGCACAGTCGCCTGTCCGGTGGATGCTGGCCCACGACTCCTGGCGGGACAGTCAGACCTGGCCACCGGCAGACAGCCGGCCGGTGGACTGGTTTCTCCATGGACGCCACGATCCGCGGCGCGGGGTCCTGGTCGACACGGCGGAGACCCATCAGCGTGTGGTGACCTGGACGCACGACCCGCACGACCCCGTTCCGAGCCTCGCGCACGCATACCACCCGCTGATCGAACCGGCGGACGAGACAGAGCTGGACCAGCGTGACGACATCCTGGTCTACGAGACCGACCCGCTACGCCACACACTGGACCTCGCGGGGCCGGCGAGTGTCACGTTGACCCTCACCTCGAGTGCGGCATCCGCACACCTGATGGCGACGGTCAGCGATGTGGATCCCGGCGGGTCGGCCCTGAAGATCCTCGACGGTGCCGTCCACGCCGCCGGTCGGTGGCCCCGTGAGCTGGCCGTCGATCTCGGCAGCACCGGTTATCGCCTGCGTCCGGGGCACCGGCTTCGGCTCTCTCTGAGCTCCTCACAGTTCCCCCGCTACTTGCTGCATCCGGGTACGCCCGCCGATCCGTGGACGACACGAGACCTGTGTCGCAACGAGCAACAGGTCGTCCTCGGGGGTGCGCG
>JBOHDD010000565.1:0-3783 GCA_050699155.1 Nocardioidaceae bacterium | reverse complement strand
GGCTCAGGCCGAGGCACTGATTGAGATCGTGTCCGGGTCCAACGTCGTACTCTCGACTCCCACCGGCTCCGGCAAGAGCCTGGTGGCCACGGGGGCGCACTTCGCCGCCCTCGCCGAGGGACGCCGCTCCTTCTACACCGCGCCCATCAAGGCGCTGGTGTCGGAGAAGTTCTTCGCGCTGTGCGAGACGTTCGGCGCCGACAAGGTCGGCATGCTCACCGGTGACGCCGCGTTCAACCCCGAGGCGCCGATCATCACCGCCACCGCCGAGGTGCTCGCCAACCTCGCACTGCGACACGGCCGGCATACCGACGTCGGGCTCGTCATCATGGACGAGTTCCACTTCTACGCCGAGCCCGACCGCGGTTGGGCCTGGCAGGTGCCGCTGCTCGAGCTGCCGCATGCGCAGTTCGTGCTGATGTCGGCAACCCTCGGCGACGTCAACCGCTTCGAGACCGACCTGACCCGTCGCACCGGCCGGCAGACCGCGACGATCAGCCACACCGAGCGCCCCGTCCCGTTGCACTTCGAGTACGTCGTCACCCCCGTCCACGAGACCATCGAACGTCTCCTCGCCGAGGACAGGGCGCCGGTCTACGTCGTGCACTTCACCCAGGCCGCGGCCATCGAGCGGGCGCAAGCGCTGACCAGCGTCAATGTCTGCACCCGCGACGAGAAGGACCGCATCGCCGAGCTGATCGGCCACTTCCGGTTCTCCGCCGGCTTCGGCAGGACGCTGTCGCGCCTTGTCCGCCACGGCATCGGCGTACACCACGCCGGCATGCTGCCCCGCTACCGCCGCCTGGTCGAGACGCTGGCGCAGGCCGGCCTGCTCAAGGTGATCTGCGGCACCGACACCCTCGGCGTCGGCATCAACGTGCCGATCCGCACCGTGCTCTTCACCGCGCTCAGCAAGTACGACGGACAGCGCCAACGTCACCTCAAGGCCCGCGAGTTCCATCAGATCGCCGGGCGCGCCGGCCGGGCGGGGTTTGACAGCGCCGGCCATGTCGTGGTGCAGGCGCCCGAGCACGTGGTGGAGAACGAGAAGGCGCTCGCCAAGGCCGGCGACGACCCCAAGAAGCGCCGCAAGGTGACGCGCAAGAAGCCACCCGAGCGCTTCGTCAGCTGGACCGAGCAGACCTTCGAGCGCCTCGCCGCGGCCGAGCCCGAGCCGCTGGCCTCCAGCTTCGCTGTCTCCCACGCGATGCTGCTGCACGTCATCGCCCGCCCCGGCGACGCGTTCACCGCGATGCGCGCGCTGCTCACCGACAACCACGAGCAGCGCTCCGCTCAACGCCGGCACATCCGCGACGCGATCGCGATCTACCGGGCGCTGTTGGCCGGTGGCGTCGTCGAGCGCCTCGACGTACCCGACGCGGAGGGGCACACGGTCAGGCTCACCGTCGACCTCGGCGACGAGTTCGCACTCAACCAGCCGCTGTCCCCGTTCGCCGTCGCGGGACTCGACCTGCTCGACCGGGAGAGCCCGACGTACGCCCTCGACGTCCTGTCCGTGCTCGAGTCGACGCTGGAGGACCCACGCACGGTGATCTCCGCGCAGCGGTTCAGGGCACGCGGCGAGGCGGTGGCCGCGATGAAGGCCGAGGGGATCGAGTACGACGAGCGGATGGAGCTGCTCGAGGACGTCGAGCACCCGCAGCCGCTGCGTGAGCTGCTCGAGCACGCCTACGAGGCCTACCGCCGTGGCCATCCCTGGGTCGCCGACCACGAGCTGCGGCCCAAGTCGGTCGCCCGGGAGATGTACGAGGCCGCGATGACCTTCCACGAGTACGTCGCCTCCTACCGGCTCGCCCGTTCGGAGGGTCTGGTCCTGCGCTACCTGTCCGACGCCTACAAGGCGATGCGGCAGACGGTGCCCGAGTCGGCACGCACCGACGAGGTCGTCGACCTCACCGCATGGCTCGGCGAGCTGGTACGCCAGGTCGACTCCAGCCTGCTCGACGAGTGGGAGGCCCTCACTGCTCCGTCGGCCGAGGCGCAGCCGGTGCGCCGGGGCTCGTCGCTGGACGAGGCCCCCCCGCCGGTCACCGCCAACCGTCGCGCATTCCGCGTGCTGGTGCGCAACGCGCTTTTCCGTCGCATCGAGCTGGCCGCGCTGCGACGGTACGACGACCTCGGCGACCTCGACGCCGATGCCGGCTGGGACGCGTCACGGTGGGAGCAGGCGATGGACGCCTACTTCACCGAGTACATCCGGCTGGGCGCCGGGCAGGACGCCCGCGGCCCCCACCTGCTGATCGTCGACGAGGGCGCCGAGCGGTGGACCGTGCGGCAGATCTTCGACGACCCCGAGGGCGACCACGACTGGGGGATCAGCGCGGAGGTCGACCTGGCCGCCTCCGACGAGGCCGGCGAGGCCGTCGTACGCCTGGTCGACGTCGGCCCGCACTGAGCGGCCCGCAGGGGCGGTCAGGTGGTCGGCGGTGGGGTGTCGGGGTAGGTCGCCAGCGTGTCGTCGGTCGGCGGAGGCGTGCCGTCACCGAACGGCGAGCCGCCGAGCCGCTCGCGTTCGTGCGGTGCGGTCCAGTCAGTCGCCGGCCCCACCGGGATGACCTGGCTCGGGTTGAGGTTGGTGTGCACCTGGTAGTAGTGCCGCTTGATGTGCGCCATGTTGACGGTGTCGGCGAAGCCGGGTGTCTGGTAGAGGTCGAGCAGGTAGCCCTGCAGCACCGGGTGCTCAGCGACCTTGTGGCGGTTGCACTTGAAGTGACCGTGGTAGACCGCGTCGAAGCGCACCAGCGTGGTGAAGGCGCGGATGTCGGCCTCGGTGATCGTGTCCGCAACCAGGTAGCGCTGCTGCTCGAGTCGTGACGACATCCAGTCCAGGCAGTCGAACACGCGGGCGTACGCGCGCTCGTAGGACCGCTGGCTCCGGCCGAACCCGGCGGCGTACACGGCGTCGTTGAGGTCGCGGTAGACGCGGGCGTTCACCTCGTCGATCTCGTCCCGCAGCACCTTGGGGTAGAGGTCGGGTGCGCCGTCGCGGTGGAACCTGGACCACTCGGTCTCCAGATCGATGGTGATCTGCGCGAAGTCGTTCGTCACCAGCTCGCCACTCTGGACGTCGACGATCGCGGGCACGCTGACACCATTGGTGTAGTCGACGCCGGTGGCGTCGTACGCCTCGTGCAGGAAGCCGATCCCCAGCACCGGGTCACGGCCTCCGGGGTCGAGGGTGAACCGCCAGCTGCGCTCGTCCTGGATCGGGTCGACGACGGCAAGGCCCAGCACGTCCTCGAGGCCGAGCAGGTGGCGCACCAGCACCGCGCGACTCGCCCACGGACACGCCAGGGACGCGACCAGCCGGTACCTGCCCGGTTCGAGCGGCCATCGAGCCCCTGGTACGTCGGTGATCCGGCCGGTGAACTCCGACCGACCATGGGTGTAGTCGTCTCCCTGCGTCGCCATTCGGCCACTGTAGACAGGTATCTGCCTATTTCCTAAGCCGGACGACTCGGGGGCTGGCGCGCACCGTCTGCGGACACTTCGTGGAAGACGGTTGCCTCGACACCCCAAACCCCGCACCGTTTGCGGACAGTCTTGGATAACGCCACGCGGCAGTGTCTCGCGTCGCTAGCGGCGGGTGTCGAGGTTGCGCAGCGGGTTGAGCTGGCTGCCCGCCACGGCCGGCAGGTCGAGCAGGTCGGCGGCGACGTTGGCCACCTCCGCGTTGCGCACCGGTTGCCGGCGCGCGTAGGTCGGCCGGCTCGACCCAGGACGGCGACGGTCGGGGTTCAGCGCGTACAGGCTGGCGCCCCG
>JBOHDD010000564.1:0-3898 GCA_050699155.1 Nocardioidaceae bacterium | reverse complement strand
CCGGCGGCGACGACCACGGCCGTGCCGCCCAGATGGCGGTGCACCTCGCCCGCCATCTGGTCCACGACGCGGACGCTGTCCCAGTGCCGCGGATGCGACAGCAGCATCCGCACGTCGTCGTCGAGGGCGGCCACCAACGCGGGCAGATGACAGGTGCGCGCGGCCGCCGCGGCGGTGGCGGCCAGCTCGCTGAGCACCTGCTCGGTGGTCGAGGTGGCGGCGCCCCCGGCCAGGAGCGGCCGCAGCGCGAGGCCCACCAACCGGCGACCGGACAGCGGGACGCCGGCGACCTCGCAGCGGGTGACCAGCTCACCCGTGACCTCGGACCCGGCCAGCGCGACCAGCAGGGCGCTGTGGGTCTGCCGCTCGATGCTGTCCCGCTCGCGCGCGTGCAGCCGGTGCAGGGCCAGGGCCGCCGCGGCGCGCTCGACGAGGACGACGTGCCGGTGCGGGGGCGGCTCGGACGTGGGCAGCACGAGGCGGCCCCAGTCGTCGCCGCGCGCACCGACGACCGTCACCAGCCAGCCCTGGCGATGGTCGTACGTCGTGCGCGCAGCGGGTCGCACCGCGCGGGAGCGCCGCTCCCAGTCGGCCAGCAGGTCGGCCGACGGCATCGGCCCGGCGTCGTACCCGAGGACCTGGTGGTGGAACGACTCCAGCACTACAGGGAGGCCGGAGAAACGGGTGACCTCGGCGAGGATCTCGGCCGGAGTGGCACCGGCCACGCTCAGCCGGGTGAAGCTCTCGTGCACCTGCTCGGCGGCGCGCAGCTCGGCCAGCTGGGCGTCGACGATGCGCTCACCGACCGTCTGCGCGACGGCGGCGAACCTGGCCTCCCGGGTCAGGGCGACCAGCGGCAGCCCGTGGCGTTCGCACGCGTCGACCAGCGGCGCCGGCAGCCCGTCGGTCCAGCGGCGGCCGAGCTCGACCACCAACCCGACGGCACCGACGGTGCTCAGGGCGCGGGCGTACGACGCCAGCCCGTCGGCATCGTCGGGAAGCGCGATACCCGTCGTCAGGACCAGCTCGCCGCCGCGCAGCAGGTGCGCGATATCGGAGATCTCGGCCGAGTGCACCCAGCGCACCTCGCGGCCCAGGCCGGAACCGCCCACCAGAACCGACGGCGCGCCCTGCCTCAGCACCGGCATCGCCAGCACGTCGGCCACCGTCGGGAACATGGCCTCTCCCCTACAGAATGTCGGACTCCGAGGATACTCCCGACGATCTGTCGGTAGCGCGCGGCGCGTCGTACCCCCTGGAATGGAAGGATGAGCGACCTCCTCAAACGCCATCAGGCGGTCATGCCGAGCTGGCTGGCCCTGTTCTACGACGAGCCGCTGGAGATCGTCGGCGGCAGCGGCCGGCGGGTGACCGGCGCCGACGGCCGGACCTACCTCGACTTCTTCGCCGGGATCCTGACCAACGCCGTCGGGTACGACGTGCCGGAGATCTCCGACGCCATCCGCCGACAGGTGGACACCGGGGTTCTGCACACCTCGACGCTGTACCTCATCCGCCAGCAGGTCGAGCTCGCCGAACGGATCGCCGAGCTGTCCGGTATCCCGGACGCGAAGGTGTTCTTCACCAACAGCGGCACCGAGGCGAACGAGGCCGCGCTGCTGTTGTCCACCCAGGCAAGGCGCTCCAACCAGGTGCTGGCGCTGCGCAACTCCTACCACGGGCGCGCGTTCGGCACGCTCGGGATCACCGGCAATCGCGGCTGGTCCGCGTCCAGCCTGAGCCCGGTCAACGTGAGCTACGTGCACGGTGGCTACCGCTACCGAAGCCCCTTCCGTGACCTCGACGACCCCTCCTACATCGCCGCCTGCGTGGACGACCTGCGCAACATCATCGAGACCACGACTGCCGGCGACGTGGCCTGCATGATCGCCGAGCCCATCCAGGGTGTCGGCGGCTTCTCCACGCCACCGGACGGACTGTTCGCAGGCTTCAAGGAGGTGCTCGACGAGTACGGCATCCTGCTGGTCTCCGACGAGGTCCAGACCGGGTGGGGTCGCACCGGTGAGCATTTCTGGGGCATCGCGGCGCACGACGTCGTACCCGATGCGATGACGTTCGCCAAGGGTCTCGGCAACGGTCTCGCGATCGGCGGGGTGGTCGCCCGCGGCGAGCTGATGGACTGCATCACCGCCAACTCCATCTCCACCTTCGGCGGCAACCCGGTCTCGACCGCGGGCGCCGCCGCGGTCATCGACTACGTCCTCAGCCACGACCTGCAGGAGAACGCCCGCCATCAGGGTGAGCGGCTGATCGGCGGCCTGCGTGACCTGCAGAGCAAGTACGACGTCGTGGGCGACGTCCGCGGCAAGGGCCTGATGATCGGCGTGGAGCTGGTCGAGCCCGGCACCACCGACCCCTCGACACGGGCGGCGGCTGCGGTCATGGAGAAGACCAGGGCCGCGGGGCTGCTGGTCGGCAAGGGCGGTCTGTACGGCAACGTCATCCGGCTCGCACCACCCATGACCCTGACCGATGACGAGACCGCCGAGGGCCTGCAGATCCTCGACGACGCCATCGCGACCACGCACCAGGAGCACACCCGATGAACCGCATCACCCACTGGATCGACGGCAAGCTCTGGTCGGGCACCGCCGACCGCACCGGAGACGTCTTCGACCCGGCCCTCGGCCAGGTGAGCGGCCACGTGGACTTCGCCGGTACGGCGGAGGTCGACGCGGCCGTCGGTGCCGCCAGGACGGCGTTCCCCGGCTGGCGGGACACCTCACTGGCCAGGCGGTCGAACGTGCTGTTCGAGTTCCGCCGCCTGCTGCGGGAGCGGTCGGCGGAGCTGGCATCCGTGATCACCTCCGAGCACGGCAAGGTACTCTCCGACGCCGCCGGTGAGGTCCAACGCGGCCTCGAGGTGGTCGAGTTCGCCTGCGGCATCCCGCATCTGCTCAAGGGCGGGTTCTCCGAGAACGCCTCCACCGGGGTCGACGTGTACTCGATCCAGCAGCCGCTGGGTGTCGCCGCCGTGATCTCGCCGTTCAACTTCCCCGCGATGGTGCCGCTGTGGTTCGCACCCGTGGCGATCGCCTGCGGCAACACGGTCGTCCTCAAGCCCAGCGAGAAGGACCCGTCCGCGTCCGTGCTCCTGGCCGAGCTGTGGGCGGAGGCGGGGCTGCCCGAGGGCGTCTTCAACGTGCTGCACGGCGACAAGGTGGCCGTCGACGGTCTCCTCACCCACGAGGACGTGGCGACGGTGTCCTTCGTCGGCTCGACCCCGATCGCACGCCACGTCTACGAGACGGCGAGCCAGCACGGCAAGCGGGTGCAGGCACTCGGTGGCGCGAAGAACCACATGGTCGTGCTGCCCGACGCCGACCTGGACCTGGCCGCAGACGCCGCGGTCAACGCGGGGTTCGGGTCCGCCGGCGAGCGCTGCATGGCGATCAGTGCGGTTGTCGCGGTCGAGCCGATCGGCGACGAGCTGGTCGGCAAGATCCGCGAGCGCGCTCTCGGACTGTCGGTCGGAGACGGCCGGCGCGGCTGTGACATGGGCCCGCTGGTCACCGGCACGCACCGCGACAAGGTCACCGGCTATCTCGACGCCGGTGTCGAGTCCGGTGCCGAGCTCGTGGTCGACGGTCGGGAGGGCACGGTCGACGGCGAGGACGCGGGCTTCTGGCTACGGCCGACGCTGTTCGACAGGGTGACACCGCAGATGTCGGTCTACACCGACGAGATCTTCGGACCGGTGCTCTCGGTGCTGCGGGTGCCCAGCTACGACGCCGCCGTCGAGCTGGTCAACGCCAACCCCTACGGCAACGGCACGGCAATCTTCACCAACGACGGCGGCGCAGCCCGCCGGTACCAGAATGAGGTCGAGATTGGCATGGTCGGGGTGAACGTCGCGATCCCGGTCCCGGTGTCGTAC
>JBOHDD010000563.1:0-2540 GCA_050699155.1 Nocardioidaceae bacterium | reverse complement strand
GACCTCGGCATCAGGCCGCCGTCGGTGGCCACCACGGTCACCGGGTCCCCGGTGCTCAACGCGAACCGGTAGGACCGGGAGATCGAGGCGTCGAGGAACCGGAAGCGGTACACCCGCCGCTTGACCTTCATCACCGGCCACGCCCTGCCGTTGACCAGGATCACGTCACCCCACAACCCCGACCGCGAGCTGTCGTCGTACCCGACCGACCCGTCCGCCCGGAACATCGCGTCGCCGACGAGCAGCGGCACGTCGAACTCGCCTTGCGGCAGCAGCGCCAGCTCCGCCTTGTCGTGCATGTGGTACTGCGCGTAGAGCCCCGAGTAGACGTTCTCGGCGGTGTGGTGCACGCCGTGGTCGTGGTACCAGAGGGTGCGTGCAGGCTGGAAGTTCGGGTACTCATACGTCTTGTAGTGCCCCGGCCTCGTGATGTCGCTGGCGTACCCGTCGTACTGGGGCAGGGACCCCGAGCCGTGCAGGTGCACCGAGGTGGTGAACTCGTCGCCGCCCACCGGGTTGCGTGCCGGCAGGTGGTTCCGGATCCGAACGGATGCCCGCCGGCAGCGACGCACGTTGATCGTCGGTCCCGGTGCGAGCCCGTTGTAGCCGAAGACCGTGGTCGTCATCCCGGGGACGATGTTGGCCGTGCCCTCCCGCATGGTGAGCCGGAAGTGGTCGACCCACACCCCGTCAGGTGCACGAGTGCTCGTCCACGGTCGCAACACGGGTGGCTTCCTGAACCTGGCCCGGAACGGCAACGGCATTCTGCTCTCGTCGAGCTCGCTGGCCGACTTCGCGCCCAGCGTCGCTCCCCACGGCAGCCCGGCGGCACCGGCAACGCCGAGCACACCCAGCCCCCCGATTCTCAACATGTCTCTGCGTGTGGTCTCCACGGCAGAAGCCCCTGTTCCGCCCCCAGCCGACTGCTCCCCTATGACCCCAGGGTGCGCGCCCGTCGTCACGTGACCGCAAACGCGTCAGAACCCGGCCGAGGGATCCAGGGCGCCGGCATGTAACTGGTTTGACGTCGTCGTGACGCTGTGCGTCACACGCACACGGGAGTACTCGACGACCGTCCGACTGTGAATAGTCCGGACGGGTGGGTGCGCCCGTTGCTCGACCGGACTACCGCACCGCCCCCGCGACGACCGCGCGGCGGCCTAGATGGTGCATAGCAGGTCCTTCCGCAGCGGCGTACAACAAAGAGCAGAGAAGGCGTCGGTCGCGGCTCGGTTCTTCACGGGGGGCGTGAAAGCCACAACAAATGCGGGCCGCGACCGAGCGTCTTCAAGGGGCAACTGGGGGCAACAAACATGGAACCAACTGACCGGATAGAGATCCGGCTTCTCGGGCCTTTGCACGTGCGCCGAGCCGACAGCAGTGTTGTCGAGCCCGGCGCTTGGCGTACCGGGAAGACACTCGACCTCCTCCGCCTCCTGGCGCTGGATGCAGACCAGCCCGTCCGGGTCGCCAGCCTGCTGGAGAAGCTGTGGCCCGACGTCGACGAGGCACACGGGCGCGCCAGTCTGCGGACCGCGGCGTCACAGCTACGGCGGGCCCTGCGCAGCGACTGCATCGAACGCAGGCTGGGCGGGTTGGTGCTCCGCCACGTCTGGGTCGACGCCACCGCATTCCGCAGCCTCGCGGTCGAGGCCAAGTCATGTCTTCGCGAACGCCGTCTGGCCCGTGTCGTCTCGCTGACCCGCGAGGCGGAGGCGTTGTACATCGACGACTTCTGGGCACACGACGACGACTCCGGCTGGGCACTCGAGGCGCGGCAGTCACTGTCCGCAGTTCGGCGTGCGCTGTTGGTGGACGCCGCCGAGTGCACCATCGAGCTGCACTGGATGCGTGACGGTGTCGACCTTGCCACCAAGGCACTGGCCGCCGACCCGTGCGCGGAGCGTGCGCACCGTGCCCTGATCCAGGCATACGCCGGGCTGGGTGAGACCGAGCAGGCACTGCGTGCCTTCGAGCGTTGTCGGCAGATGCTCGCCGAGGAGCTGGGGGCGGACCCCTCGGCGCAGACCCGGGCAGTGCACATGCAGGTGCTCGCCGGGCATCAGGACATGCCTGACGCACCCCCGTTTGTGGGTCGTGAGAGTGAGCTGGTGCGGCTGACCGGCCAGCTGAGCAGGTCGCTGGGCTCGGCGCGACCGCGCCTGGTCTGCATCAGCGGTCGTTCTGGCACCGGACGCGAGGCTCTGGCGCGCGAGGCCTGCGCCAAGATCGACGCACACTCGGCACATGTCACCGCGTCGGGCACCGGTGCGACGCCGTCCCTCGACGACATGCGTGGCGCGACCGCCGACGGTGAGCCGATGGTGCTGCTGCTGCCGGCCGTCGACGAGCTGGACTCCGACGAGGCCGGGCGCCTGCTCGATGCGATGTCCCTGCTCGACCCGCTGGTGACCGCGGCCCTGCCCGTCTCACCCAAGGCGGCGCAGCTGCTGTCGGACGTGTCGGCCCGCGAGGGTGGCGAACCACCACTCGTGGTCGAGGTCAGCCCGCTGATGCAGGACGACCTGACCGCACTGGCC
>JBOHDD010000562.1:0-3193 GCA_050699155.1 Nocardioidaceae bacterium | reverse complement strand
GCGCCCGCGGACTTCCGGCCGCTGCACCGGGCCGAGCACAAGATCAAGAAGGCCGAGGACGGCTCCGCGCCCGCGGTGGAGCTCGCCCAGAACGACGACATCCTCGCGTCACTGGTGCGGCAGCGGGACGCGGGCGAGCCCGGGCCGGCCGTGATCGTGGGCTTCGCCGCGGAGACCGGCGACGCACAGACCGACGTGATGGAGCACGCCCGGGCCAAGCTGGCCCGCAAGGGCTGCGACCTGCTGGTGGTCAACGACGTCAGCGGCGGCAAGGTGTTCGGCAGCCCCGACACGGAGGCCGTCGTCCTTGCCGCCGACGGCGAGCCCACCCCGGTACCGGCCGGCCCGAAGGCTGCCCTGGCACATGTGGTCTGGGACCTGGTGCTTCCCCGGCTCTGAGTCGGGCCTGAGATAGGGTGTCAGACACTTTGTAGCCGAGAACACATCCGAGGAGCCGACCGTTGTCCCGCCGACTGTTCACCTCTGAGTCCGTCACCGAGGGTCACCCCGACAAGATCGCTGACCAGATCAGTGACTCCGTGCTCGATGCCCTCCTCGCCCAGGATCCTCAGAGCCGGGTAGCGGTCGAGACGCTGCTCACCACGGGTCTGGTGGTCGTCGCCGGGGAGGTCACGACCGAGGCATGGGCCAACATCCCCGAGATCGTGCGCCAGCGAGTGCTCTCCATCGGGTACGACTCGTCGAAGAAGGGCTTCGACGGTGACTCCTGCGGTGTGCAGATCTCCATCGGCTCGCAGTCGTCCGACATCGCCCTCGGCGTCGACACCGGATACGAGTCCCGCAGCGAGGGATCGCAGGACCCGCTGGACAGGCAGGGCGCGGGCGACCAGGGACTGATGTTCGGCTACGCCAGCGACGAGACCCCTGAGCTGATGCCGTTGCCGATCACGATCGCGCACCGGCTCGCCGAGCGGCTGTCGGAGGTGCGCAAAGACGGCACGATGGCCTACCTGCGTCCCGACGGCAAGACCCAGGTGACGGTCGAGTACGACGGTGAGCGCGCCGTGCGCATCGACACGGTGGTGGTGTCCACCCAGCACGCCGCCGACATCGACCTCGACGCGATGCTCGCACCTGACATCAAGAAGCACGTCGTCGAGGAGGTGCTCCAGAGGTTCGACATCGACCACAGCGACTACCGGCTGCTGGTGAACCCGACCGGCCGCTTCGAGATCGGCGGCCCGAAGGGCGACGCCGGGCTGACCGGCCGCAAGATCATCATCGACACCTACGGCGGGATGGCCCGTCATGGCGGGGGTGCGTTCAGCGGCAAGGACCCGTCGAAGGTCGACCGTTCGGCGGCCTACGCGATGCGCTGGGTCGCCAAGAACGTCGTCGCAGCCGGGCTGGCGAAGCGGTGCGAGGTGCAGGTGGCGTACGCCATCGGCAAGGCGCAGCCCGTCGGCTTCTACGTCGACACCTTCGGCACCGAGTCCGTGCCGGTGGGGGCGATCGAGAAGGCCGTTCTCGAGGTCTTCGACCTGCGACCCGCCGCGCTCGTGCGCGATCTCGACCTGCTGCGGCCGATCTATGCCAAGACAGCGGCATACGGTCACTTCGGCCGTGACCTGCCGGAGTTCACCTGGGAGCGGACCGACCGCGTCGAGGCGCTCCGCGCTGCGGTCTCCGGCTGACGAAGTCCGCCCGCTCGGCGCCAGCACCGTCCGCGGGGGCTGGTAGGACTACCGGATGAGCGTGTCGGGTTCCGGGACAGACCAGCCGCAGCAGCTGGCACTGACGCGTGCCCGGGTGCGGAGGGCGAGTCCCAAGGAGCCTCCGGGCCCGGCGAGGCGCAGGCCGGTCGCGCGGGTGCTGGTCGACGTGGGCCTTGCCCACCTCGACCGGCCGTTCGACTACCTGGTGACCGAGGACATCGCCGGCGACGTCCGGCCGGGGTGCCGGGTCAAGGTGCGGTTCGCCGGCAAGGAGGTCGCGGGGTACGTCCTCGACCGCGTCGACACCTCCGAGCACACGGGCCAACTGAGCGCGGTCAAGCGGCTGGTGTCCGCGACTCCGGTGCTCTCGCCCGAGGTGCACCGGCTCTGCCGGGAGGTGGCCGACCGGTACGCCGGCGTGCTCCCCGACGTACTCCGGCTCGCGGTGCCGCCTCGGCACGCACGCGTCGAGCGCGAGTTCACCCACGGGGCCGGTGCCCGACCGGGCGTGGACGGCGAGGCGTCGCTGCCGGAGGCGGGGGACACCGACTGGGGACGCTACCCGGCGGGGCCCGCCTACCTGGACCGGCTGCGAACGGGGCTCGCGCCGCGTGCGGTCTGGACCGCCCTGCCGGGCACCGGCTGGCCGTCGGCCCTGGCCGAGGCCGTCGCTGCCACGCTGGCCGGCGGGCGCGGGTCGATCGTCTGCCTGCCCGACCAACGAGACGTCGAACGCGTCGTCGAGCCGCTGCGTGCTCGGCTGGGGGACCGGGCCGACGAGGCGGTAGTGGTGACGGCCGAGCTCGGGCCGGCCGCGCGGTACCGCGCGTTCATGCGCGTCGTCACCGGCGGCAGCCGGATCGTGGTCGGCACCCGCAGCGCGGCGTTCGCGCCCGTGCGCGGTCTCGGTCTGGTGGCGATCTGGGACGACGGGGACGACCTGCACGCCGAGCCCCGCGCGCCGTACCCTCACGCCCGTGAGGTGCTCACGATCCGCGCACATCTCGAGCAGACCGCGTTGCTGGTCGGCGGTCACGCCCGGACCGCCGAGGCCCAGCAGCTGGTCGAGACAGGGTGGGCCCAGCCGCTGGCGGCTCCGCGCGACGTGGTCCGAGCCGCCGCCCCGCTGGAGCACGTGGGCGGTGGCACTGACCATGAGCTGGCCCGAGACCCCGCCGCCAGGCAGGCGCGGCTTCCACGCCGGGCGCTCGAGGCAGCCCGGGTGGCGCTCGCCGACGGACCGGTCCTGGTGCAGGTCCCGCGTGCGGGCTATCTGAGCGCCCTCGCGTGCGTGCGATGCCGTCACCCCGCGCGCTGTGCGCGGTGCTCGGGTCCGCTCACGCTGGCCCGTGGACGCCGGGTGCCCGACTGTCGCTGGTGCGGCCGGCCGGCGACGCGCTGGAGCTGCGACGCGTGCGGCGCCGACCGGTTCCGCGCTCCGGTGGTGGGTTCGCAGCGCACGGCCGAGGAGCTCGGCCGGGCCTTCCCGCACGTGCCGGTGGTCACGTCCTCGGCCG
>JBOHDD010000561.1:0-7772 GCA_050699155.1 Nocardioidaceae bacterium | reverse complement strand
GAGCCACACCACCCCTGTGGATATCGCTTTGATAACGTGCCGCGGGTTGCTTCAGGCTGGACCGCGGTCCCCATCCCCTGCCCCGAGGACTGAATCGTGCCCAACAGGCCCACAAGGCCCGGGAAGCACGCGGCCAGGCACAAGGCTCCGTCGGCCTGGTCGCGTGCCGTCGAGCGCCTCACCCCCGGCGCGCCCCAGCTCGGTGTGCGTCGCACGGGTGGCACCCTCGTCGCGCTCGGGTCCGTCGTGCTCGCCGGAGCAGCCACTGGTGCGGCGGCGTCGGGTGGCGACGCCCCTGAGCCGTCGACGACCCCCATGGCCGCTATGCGGCTGCCCGACGCCGGCAGGCTGACCGCCGCCGAGACCAGCGCCCGTGCCGCCCAGCTGTCCGATGCCTCGCGTGCCCAGATCCGGACGTCGGTGGCGGAGATGCGCAACCACGGCACCGCACCCACGACCCGCAGCACCGGCTCCACGACCGCCCAGGCGGAGAGCATCGTTCCCGAGGACCCACGTGCGATCGCGCGGATGATGCTCGTCGACTACGGCTGGGACGAGAGCGAGTTCTCCTGCCTCGACGCGCTCTACGTCAGCGAGAGCAACTGGGACGTCAACGCGACCAACCCGACCTCCGGGGCGTACGGCATCCCGCAGTCGCTGCCGGCGGAGAAGATGGCCACCGCCGGCGCCGACTGGCGGACGAACCCCGCGACCCAGATCGAGTGGGGGCTGGAGTACATCGAGTCCAGCTACGGCACCCCGTGCAGCGCCTGGGAGTTCAAGCAGGCCAACAACTGGTACTGACCCGCGCTGCGTGCGCGTCAGGGCCGGGTCATGCGGAGTACGTCGAGGGCCTCGTCGAGCTGCTGCTCGGTGAGGTCTCCACGGTCGACGTAACCCTCATCGACGACGACCTCCCGGATGCTCTTGCGCTCCGCGAGGGCCAGCTTGGCGACCTTGGCGGCGTTCTCGTAGCCGATGTAGCGGTTCAGCGGTGTCACGACCGACGGTGAGGACTCGGCGTACTCCAGGCAACGTTCGGCGTCGGCGCGGATGCCGTCGACACAGCTGTCGGCCAGCGTCCGGGACGCGGTGGACAGCAGCCGGATCGACTCGAGCAGGTTGCGCGCCATCACCGGCATCATCACGTTCAGCTCGAACGTCCCACTCGAGCCGGCGAACGACACCGTCGCGTCGTTGCCCATCACCTGCGCGCAGACCATCAGCACCGCCTCGGGCACGACCGGGTTGACCTTGCCGGGCATGATGCTCGAGCCCGGCTGCAGATCGGGGAGCGCGACCTCGGCCAGACCCGTCCGCGGGCCCGACCCCATCCAGCGCAGGTCGTTGCAGATCTTCACCAGGCCCACGGCGATGGTGCGCAGCTGACCCGACAGCTCCACCAGCGCGTCGCGGGCACCCTGCGCCTCGAAGTGGTCACGCGCCTCCGTGAGCGACAGCCCGGTCTCCTCGGACAGGATCTCGATCACCCGGGCGCTGAAGCCCGCCGGGGTGTTGATGCCGGTGCCGACGGCAGTGCCGCCGAGCGGAAGCTCGGCCACCCGGGGGAGCGAGGACTGCAGCCGCTCGATGCCGTGCCGCAGCTGTGCGGCGTAGCCGGCGAACTCCTGGCCCAGGGTCACCGGAGTGGCGTCCATCAGGTGGGTGCGTCCCGCCTTGACGGTGTCGGCGAGCTCCGCGGCCTTGCCCTCCAGTGCGAGCTGGAGGTGCTCGAGGGCCGGTATCAGGTCGTTGATGGTGGCCTCGGTCGCCGCCACGTGGATCGAGGTCGGGAACGTGTCGTTGCTCGACTGGCTGGCGTTGACGTCGTCGTTGGGATGCACGTCGGCGCCGGCCGACCGGGTCGCCAGCGAGGCGAGCACCTCGTTCATGTTCATGTTCGAGGAGGTGCCCGACCCCGTCTGGAAGACGTCGACCGGGAACTGGTCCTCGTGCAGCCCTTGCGCGACCTCGTGCGCGGCGGCGTAGATCGAGTCGGCGGTGGCCGGTGGCAGCACCCCGAGCTCGGCGTTCGCCTTCGCGGCCGCGGCCTTCACCAATGCAAGGGCCCGGATGTGCGCCGTCTCCAGGGTCGTGCCGGAGATGGGGAAGTTGTTCACGGCGCGCTGCGTCTGTGCCCGCCACAGTGCGTCGACGGGCACCTCGATCTCGCCCATCGTGTCGTGCTCAATGCGGTACTCAGTCATGCGCCGACGTTACCGCGCTGATGAAGAGCCAGTAGTGCTCGTCACGCCCCTGTAGGTCAACCGGGACCTCCCGCGCAGTGCAGTCGCCGTACTCCTCGCGCATCGCTGCCGCCAGCGCCGCGGAGTACGTCGACGACCAGACCGCGATGGCGCCGCCGACATTCAGCCTGCTGCGGCACTCGGCCAGGAAGGGCGGTGCGTAGACCGCGGCGTTGGAGTCGTGCACGAGGAAGTCGGGTCCGTTGTCGACGTCGAGCAGGATCACGTCGAACGTGCCGGTCGCGCTGTCACGCACGACCCGGCGGATGTCCCCGACGCGCGTCTCGACGCGCGCGTCGTCGAGTACGTCGCGGCCCGGCAGCAGGCCGTCGCGCATCCAGCGCAGGACTACCGGCTCGATCTCGGCGACGACGACGTGCTCGACCCGGTCGTCGGCGAGCAGCTCGCGGGTCGTGTAGCCGAGCCCGAGGCCGCCCACCAGGACGCGGCTCGCCCGCGTGGCCTGGTCGAGTGTCGCGCGGGCCAGCAGCCTCTCGGTCACGGTGTGCGCGGTGTCCATCACGAAGACCCCGTTGACGCGCAGCTCGAGGGTGTCGTCCCGTCGCAGCAGGACGATCTCGCCGCGTTCGGACGTCGCACGCGCGACAATCCTGGGAGTCATGGCAGCAGACCGTACCGCTTCGCGGCACAATGAGGTGATGCACATGGACGAGGTCGGGGGCTACCAGATGCCGGCTCGCCTGGCGGGGCATCCCGGGCTGGAGCTGTGCAACACGTGGGCCGGGTGGGGTGAGCCGGTGAGGACCCCGAACCAGGAGTACCTGAAGAGCTTCGAGCACCTCGCCGTGTGGTGCGGGCATGTGGAGCTGTGTACCTCCGACGACGTGCGCCGTCTCCGCCGCCAGGGGCGGCGCCGTCCCGAGCAGGCAGCACAGACTCTGGGCGCCGCACACGCACTGCGTCGGGACCTCTACCGGGTGCTGACCCAGGCGCCCGTTCCTGCCGCGTCCCTGCGCCGGGTGACCACCCTCGTCGAGCGCTCCGCAGCCGCCGCCCGCCTCGTCCGGGGGCCTGCCGGCGCCGACCACAGAGTCGCCCACGGCGTCGCCCACTGGGAGCTGCCGGTGTCGCTGGGGCTCGAGCTGCCGGTCCTGGCGGCCGCGCGTGCCGTCGGCGGCCTGCTCACCTCAGCGGAGGTGAGGACGGTCAGGGCATGCCCTGGTCCGGAGTGCGGATGGCTGTTCCTCGACACGCGTGGCCGACGGACGTGGTGCAGCATGTCCTCGTGCGGGAACCGCGCCAAGGCCAGGACGTACGCCGCGCGGCACCGTGGAGCATGACCGCGCGGCGTACGGGTCACCATCGGCTGATGCACTCCTGGAGATCCACCTTGACCTGCTCCCCGCGGTCGACGACGACCGGCTCCTGCTGGAGCACCGAGCCGTCGCGTTCGCACGACAGCGTGTAGTTCTCCACCAGACCCGGGATGGTCTGCTCGGTGGTGTCGAACGTCTCCGCCGTCAGCGTCCACTGCGGTGCGACCGAGGCGAAGTTGGTCACCCTCAGGACGTACGTCCCCGGCTCCGGGCTGTTCACGAGCGCGCGTTCCTTCTCGCCGACGAAGCCGGTGCTGCTGGCCACCTCGTCGAGCGAGCCGTCGGCGTTCTTCCGGTACACGTAGAGGTCGAGGTCGTCCGGTGTCGGCCAGTCGAGGTTTACCTCGAGCAGGTCGACCCCGGCCTGGTCGACGGTGAGCTCCCGGTCGGTGCTCTGGTTCGGCGCAGTCGTGCCGGTCCAGGTCTGGCTGGTGATCGGGTCCGACGAGGCCACCTCGATCTGCCGGGTCTCGACCACCGGGCGGGTCGAGGGGTTGACGTGCCAGGTGAACTGACCGTCCTCAGCGACCCGCATGGTGGACTCGAGGGTGTCCTGGAAGCTGCCCTCCCAGGTCTGCGTCGGGAAGGTCTTCTTCAGTCGCAGGGTCGCTCCGGCGGGCGCCTGCCCGGACAGCACGGAGTGGGTCGCGGTGTCGGCGGCGTTCTCGAGGGCGAGGAGATAGGCCTCCCGGTTGCCCTTGCCGGCGTACTCCCCGGCCCCGAGGTACTCGTCGACCACCTCCGGGAACGGCGGATGGAACTCGCGCGGGCCGATCTCGAAGGTGTAGCCGAAGCCACCGGTGGCGTTGTAGGACCAGTCCTCGGTCGACCCGGTCGTGTCATAGAGCTCCCAGCCGTGCTGGCTGGTGTAGCCGTTCTGCTCGGCCATCGCGTCACCGAGGGCCTTCAGCGCCGCCTCGTCGGGCGGGTTGCCGACCGGCAGGCCGGTCGCCGGGTGCACCGTGTCCGGTGCGACGCCGGTGGGGCGCAGCACCAGGTTGGTGAACGTGTGGTTGGTGATCAGCGTGGTGACCTGCCGGCTGCTGACCAGCTCGCGGATGTTCTGCGTCTCCGGCTCTGAGAACGCGCCCGCCCCGCGGTACGTCGGGTCGGCGAACGTGTCCGAGGCGCCGGGCCCGCCCCAGAAACCGCCGTAGTTGCGGTTGAGGTCGATACCGACTCCGAAGCCGCCGGGGCTGGTCGCAGCCGCGCACTCGCCGGCGACGGGCTCCTGCCCGTCCAGCATCCTGCAGTTCTTGCGCTTGTAGGCGTTGCCGGGCGTGGCGAGGATCGAGGCGGTGCCACCGTCGTCGACCTCACGCAGGTCGACCAGCATCCCGTCGTTGACCGACTTCTCGAAGCCGTCGACATTGACCACGGGCACGACGACGACACGGACCCGGTCAAGGAGGCCGGTGATCCGCTCGCTCCGCCCGTAGCTCTGCACCAGGTCGTAGGCGAACTCCATCGCGTGCTCGCCGGACGGCCATTCGCGGGCGTGGTGCACTCCGAGCATCAGGAACGTGGGTCGGCCGTCCGGTGGTGAGTCCACATCTGTGCCGATCTCGACGCCGTACACGGTCTTGCCCTCGAGGCTCTCGTGGGGCAGTGCGAAGCGCTCGACGATGTCGGGCCGGATCTGGGCCAGCGACCGGAGGTCGGAGTTGTAGTCCTCGAGCAGCCGGTAGCTGTCACGGCCCGACGGCAACGGCGAGGTCTTGACCGACTCCGCATAGGCGCGGTTGGCCGCCTGGATCTCGGCGTTGCGCTGCCACAGGTCCGGAATGCGCACAGTCCACTCGAAGCCCGCCGTACGCAGCGCAGCGGCGTCGGCCGGGGTGTGCAGGACCACCTCGACGTAGTCGTGGCCGGCGTGTTCGGTCAGGTCCAGGCCGAGGGTCTGCAGGCGGTCCTTGTCGGCGCGCGTCGGGGTGTCGACGGTGACGAGCTGGACGGGGGGTTCCGCATCTTCGGCGGCCAGGCTCGACCCGGTCGGGGCGAGCGCCGTCACGAGTGCGACTGATGCGAACGAGGCCAGCAGCAACCTGCCTCGTCTCCGGGGACGTGGTTTCACGATGCCTCCATCAGGGATGCCGGCCGGTCCGGCCGTGCATTCTCTAACTGCCGGACCGTGACTCAGGTCACGGCCTACCGGTGTCCGGGATCTCCGCCGGCTGTCGTCGCGGCGGCTCCTACGCTAGCGTCCGGGGGTCCGACCACCCGACGACGAGGAGACACCAGGTGCGCGCAGTCCAGATCACCGAGTTCGGCGGCCCCGAGGTGCTGACCCCGACCGAGCTGCCCGACCCCGAGCCCTCGCCGGGCCACCGCCTGCTGGAGGTGAGCCGGATCGGCGTCAACTACGCGGACACCCACCACGTCGAGAACACCTACCTGACGCCGGCACATCTGCCGTTGGTCCCGGGCGCCGAGGTGGTGGGGCGTACGCAGGACGGCCGGCGCGTGGTCGCGCTGGTGGGCGAGGGAGGCTACGCCGAGCGTGCACTGGCGCCGGACGGCCTGTGCTTCGACGTACCCGACGACGTCGAGGACGCGCAGGCGCTTGCGCTCGTCGTGCAGGGGCTGACGGCCTGGCACCTGCTGCGCACCAGCGCCCGGATGGCTGACGGCGAGACGGTGGTGGTGCACGCGGCCGCGGGCGGCGTCGGCTCCCTGGCCGTGCAGCTGGCCAGGCGGTGGGGAGCAGGGCGGGTGATCGCGACCGCCTCGACGGAGGACAAGCGCAAGACGGCGCTCGACCTGGGCGCCGACGTCGCTGTGGACTCCTCGGCAGACGGCCTCACCGACCGGCTGCGGGAGGCCAATGACGGCGAGGGCGTCGACATCGTGCTGGAGATGGCCGGTGGTGCCGTGTTCGACGCGTCGATGGCGGCTCTCGGTCGGTTCGGGCGGCTGGTCACCTACGGCATGGCCTCGCGAACCCCGCCGAGCCCGGTCGACCCCGGCGGGCTGATGACCGGCTCCACGTCGGTGGTGGGGTTCTGGCTGATCGACTGCCTGGCTCGCCCGGGCATGCTGGCCGAGCCGTTGGCCGAGCTGTTCGACCTGACCCGCACCGGTGCGCTGCGTCCGGTGCTGGGTGGGGAGTACCCGCTCTCCCAGGCTGCGCAGGCACACCGCGACCTGCGTGCGCGTGTCACCGTCGGCAAGCTCGTTCTGGACCCGACCCGCTAGCCTCCCAAGGACGCGGCGAGGGTGACAACCGCATCGACAACCTGGTCACCATCCAGCAGCACCGCGTCGTTGTGGTCAGCGCCGTTCACCGCGACGATCCGACTGCCACCTGCGGCCGACTGGGCAACCCGGCGGCTCTGCCGGGGCGGCACGATGGTGTCCGCGGTGCCGTAGACCACCGTCACCGGAGCTCTCACCCGCTCCAGGTTCTCCACCACCGGGTAGTCGTCCCGCAGCAGCAGCCGCACCGGGAGGAACGGGTAGTGCACCTGGCCGACGGCCGCGAGGTCCACGAACGGGGAACGCAGCACCAGCCCCGCCGGCGGGTGCTCCGTGGCCAGCTCGGTGACGACGGCCGCGCCCAGGCTCTCACCGAAGTAGAGCAGCAGCCCACGGCGTACGCCGGCCTCCTCGACGAGGAACCGTCGCGCGGCACGGACGTCGAGCGCCAGCCCCTCTTCGGACGGGCTGCCGGCGTTGCCGGCGTACCCGCGATAGTCGAACAGCAGCACCCCCAGGCCGTGCCTGGACAGAGCGCGGGCAAGCTGGGCCCGGATCGTCCGGTCACCCGCGTTGCCGTGCGCGACCAGGACCGTGGCCTGGTGAGCTGGGTCGGCGGCCGGAACGAACCACGCGCCAAGACTGAGCCCGTCACTGGTCCGCAGCCGCACATCACGGCCCTCCTCGAGCACGGCCGCCGCCGGCGGGGCCTCCGACGTCTCCGGGAAGTAGACCAGGCGTCGCTGGCCCACCCAGGCCACCACGAGCAGGACGACCAGGACGGCCGCCAACACGATCGCCGCACGCAGCATGACGTCAGTCTCCCGCGCCATTACGCCCAGGGTGAACACGGGAAGGCCGGTACCGGGGGACGGGTTGAAGCATGCATGGCGGGGATGGACGAGTACTCGCGGACGGTCACCGGGATCGCCGAGCGGGTGATGCCCTCCGTCGCGAGTGCGCGTATTTGGCGGGAGGGGAGCCGGGGAGCGGG
>JBOHDD010000560.1:0-8248 GCA_050699155.1 Nocardioidaceae bacterium | reverse complement strand
CATCGTCGCCGCCGGCGTGTTCTTCGTCTGGGCGCGCGTCCGCCCCCTGTTGGTGCCGGACGACCCTCCCGAGGGCGAGTCGTCCGGCCCGCCGCCCGACTGACCGGCGCCGGCGGCCGCCGGAGTGCCCTGACCCCGAGACCGCGGAGTATTTTCCATCCTCCGGCACGCAAGATGCTCCGGAGTTCGTGAGCAGAGCACGATCGAGATGAGCTTGGGAGGATCACCCGTGCACGAGCACGGACGAAGTACCCGAGCGCCCGGAGCACGAGCTGGAACAACAAATGTTCCGGATCGGGGATGCAGGTTTCCCGAGCGGTCGGGCGCCGGTCAACACCTCACCCGCGGCGGGCGTCGGCGTTCTTCGTGTCGAGCACGCATGACGGAGGGGCGGCCCCGGTGTCCGGGACCGCCCCTTCGGCGTTGTCAGGTGAGGCGTGGACTCAGAAGTCCATGCCGCCCATGCCACCCATGTCGGGCGCGCCGCCGCCGGCGGGCGCCTTCTCGGGCTTGTCGGCGACAACGGCCTCGGTGGTGAGGAACAGCGCGGCGATCGACGCGGCGTTCTGCAGCGCCGAGCGGGTCACCTTCGTGGGGTCGATGATGCCCTCGGCGATCATGTCGACGTACTCCCCGGTGGCCGCGTTGAGGCCGTGGCCGGCCTCCAGGTTGCGCACCTTCTCCGCCACGACGCCGCCCTCGAGGCCGGCGTTGATCGCGATCTGCTTCAGCGGGGCCTCCGCCGCAGCCTTCACGATCGAGGCACCGGTGGCCTCGTCGCCCTCGAGGTCGAGCTTCTCGAACGCCCGCGTCGTCGACTGCGTCAGGGCGACGCCGCCACCGGCGACGATGCCCTCCTCGACGGCAGCCTTGGCGTTGCGGACGGCGTCCTCGATCCGGTGCTTGCGCTCCTTGAGCTCCACCTCGGTGGCCGCGCCGACCTTGATGACCGCAACACCGCCGGCCAGCTTGGCCAGGCGCTCCTGCAGCTTCTCGCGGTCGTAGTCGGAGTCGCTGTTCTCGATCTCGGCACGGATCTGGTTGACCCGACCCTGGATCTGCTCGGCGTTGCCGGACCCCTCGACGATCGTCGTCTCGTCCTTGGTGGTGACGATCTTGCGGGCCTGCCCGAGCAGCTCGATGCCGGCGCTCTCCAGCTTGAGGCCGACCTCCTCGCTGATCACCTGGCCGCCGGTCAGGATCGCGATGTCCTGCAGCATGGCCTTGCGGCGGTCACCGAAGCCCGGCGCCTTGATGGCGACCGACTTGAACGTGCCACGGATCTTGTTGACGACCAGGGTGGCCAGCGCCTCGCCCTCGACGTCCTCGGCGATGATGGCCAGCGGCTTGCCGGACTGCATCACCTTCTCCAGCAGCGGAAGGAAGTCCTTCACGTTGCTGATCTTGGAGTTCACGATGAGGAGGTAGGGGTCCTCGAGCACGGTCTCCATGCGCTCGCTGTCGGTCACGAAGTACCCCGACAGGTGACCCTTGTCGAAGCGCATACCCTCGGTGAGCTCGAGCTCGAGCCCGAAGGTGTTGCTCTCCTCGACGGTGATGACGCCTTCCTTGCCGACCTTGTCCATGGCCTCGGCGATGATCTCGCCGACGCTGTCGTCACCGGCCGAGATCGAGGCGGTCGACGCGATCTGCTCCTTGGTCTCGACCTCCTTGGACATGACCAGCAGCTGCTCGCTGATCGCCTCGACGGCGATCTCGATGCCACGCTTGAGGCTCATCGGGTTGGCGCCGGCGGCCACGTTGCGCAGGCCCTCACGGACCAGCGCCTGCGCCAGCACGGTGGCCGTCGTCGTGCCGTCACCGGCCACGTCGTCGGTCTTCTTGGCAACTTCCTTGACGAGCTCGGCGCCGATCTTCTCGTACGGCTCCTCGAGCTCGATCTCCTTGGCGATGGACACACCGTCGTTGGTGATCGTCGGTGCGCCCCACTTCTTCTCGAGGACGACGTTGCGGCCCTTGGGGCCCAGCGTCACCTTGACGGCGTCGGCAAGCGTGTTCATGCCACGCTCGAGGGAGCGCCGTGCTTCCTCGTCGAATGCGATGGTCTTGGGCATAACTCCTGCGAGTCCTCCCGCTAGAGGCACTGATGGTCCGGCCCGACGCCCGCGACGGACGACCTCGTTGTACGGCGGTCCCGTCCCGCCGGCTTCGAGGTCTCGCCGATCCGGTCCTGATGATTGTCACTCTCACGATGAGAGTGCTAACGCATTTTTAGCACTCGCCCCCTGCGAGTGCAAGCCGGGCCGACGATACCGGGCGGGTCAGCGCCTGGCGCCGGCGCCCTCCGGCGACGGTGTGCGCGTCACCCGCCTGAAGAGACCGTCGGCGCGCATGTCCATCACCGTGCCGACGCACATCGCCACCAGCACCAGCACGAAGGGGGCCGCGGCCACGATCGCGCCCCATTGCAGGGCATCGAGCCCACCGACGACGAGCAGCACCAGAGCGACTCCGCCGATCAGCGAACCCCACATCAGGGTGATCCAGACCTTGGGCTCGGGCTCCCCCCAGGAGGAGAACGTCCCGAGCACGATCGCGCCGGCGTCGGCGCCGCTGACGAAGAAGATCGCCGCCAGCACGATCACCGCCACGCTGGTCACCGTGGTCAGCGGATACTGGGCCAGCACCTCGAAGAGGGCCGCCTGCGGGCTCTCGTTCGCCGCCGCCGCGACGTCGACGCCGTTCAGCTGCAGGTCCAGAGCGGCGCCCCCGAGGACGGAGAACCACACCACGGTGGCGATGCTCGGGGCCACCAGCACCCCCAGGACGTACTCCTTGATGGTGCGGCCCCGGGAGATCCGGGCGAGGAACGACCCGACGTACGGCGCCCAGGAGATGCCCCACGCCCAGAAGAAGACCGTCCAGTCCTGCATCCATGCGCCCCGGTCGAGGGCACCGGTCTCGAACGACATCGGCAGGAAGTTGAACAGGTAGCCGCCGAAGGCCTCGGAGCTGAGGTCGAAGATGAACCGGATCGGCCCGAGCAGGAACAGGAACGCCAGCAGCGCCACCGCGAGCAGCACGTTGAAGTCGGCCAGCCGCTTGATCCCCTTGCTCACCCCCGCTGTGGCAGAGAACAGGAAGCCGATGGTCAGCAGGCCCACGACCACGATGAGGAGCCAGGTGCTGCTCTGCAGGCCGGCGATGTAGTCGAGCCCTGCGATGATCTGCAGGGTGCCGAGCCCCAGCGTCACGGCGTTGCCGACCAGCGTCGTCACGACCACCCAGGTGTTGATCGTGCGCCCGACCCCGTTGTCCGTGTGCCGGCCCAGCAACGGCTTCAGCACCGAGGTGACCAGGCTGCTGCGGCCCTTGTTGTGCGTGGCGTACGCCAGCGACAGCCCGGCGACGCCGAAGAACGCCCACGGGTGCAGGCACCAGTGGAACAGGGAGTACTGCATGCCGACGATCGCCGCCTCCGGCGTGCCCCCCTGCGGGCCACCCGGCGGGGGCTGGTCGTAGAGCATCACCGGCTCGGCGGCGCCGTAGAAGATCAGCCCGATGCCGACGCCGAGCGCGAACATCATCGCGATCCAGGAGAAGGTGGAGTACTCCGGCTCGTCCGTCGGCTCGCCCAGCTTGACCTTCCCGGCGCGGCCGAAGCCCAGCCACAGGATGAAGAACACGAAGGCGGCCGTCGACAGTACGTAGACCCAGCCGAACCGCTCCGCGATGAACGCGTAGATGTGCGCGCCGCCGATCCGGATCGGGTCGGTGAAGACCACGCCGGCGACCAGGAAGGCCAGCACCAGCCCCGCACCGGCCACCACCATCGGCAGGTCGATGCCGGTACGCCAGCTGTCGCGGCGCTCGGTGGCGGCGTCGTTGCCGTCCGGCTCGGGTGCGGACCCGTCCGGTCGCTGGTCCGTCGTACTCATCGGGAACTCACCTCGGGACAGGGTCGTAGTCGGTGCCGCTGACGCCGCCGATGCGGCAGAGGTCCGCGGCGGTGACGCCGGGCGGCGGGAGCTCGGTCTCGGTGAACCCCCACGGCTGCATCAGCCGCAGCAGGTCGCCCGACCGCCTGAGCGCGGCGAGCTCGTCCGAGAAGGCGTCGCGCAGCTCGGTGTCGTTGCTGCGGAACGCGGCCGCGCCACACCCGAGCAGCTCCTGACCGTCGACCACGGGTACGAACGGGTCGACGAGCTCCACCTGGTCGACCGCCCCGGGCGTCGGCTCGACGCCGGGCAGGTCCTGGGTGTCGGGGATCCTCCCGGCGCGGTCGAGCAGCGACCGCAGGGAGAGATGGGTCAGCGCGAACGCGTCGACCTGGCCGGAGGCGACCAGCCGCAGGCCCTCGTTCTGCGAGCCCACCGTCTGCAGCCGGCTGTTGTCCACTCCGGACGCGCGCGCGTAGTCCACCTCCACCGCGCTGCCGAGCACCGCAAGGGACGCGTCCGCGTCGGCCACCGACTGGTAGTCGCGGAGCCGTTGGGGGTTGCCCTTGGCGACCAGCAGGGAGGACGGGGCGCAGTAGACCGGCTCGGAGAAGACGGCCTGGTCGCAGCGCTGTGAGGTGATGAACATGCCGGCCGCGACCGCGTCGAAGTTGCCGGCGTCCAGCCCGTCGAGCAGCTCGCCGAACGGCACCACCACCGGCCGCACCGTGATGTTCCCGATCCGCGCCCACACCGCGCGGTGCAGCGCGCCGATCCCACCGACCAGGGTGCCCTTCTCGTCGAGGAAGGAGTACGGCACCTCACCCGCGATGCCCACCCGGATCGTCCCGTCCGACCGCACTCCCTCGAGGGTGTCGCCGAAGCCCAGGGCCGCACACCCACCGAGCACGGGTGGCGCGGCGACCACCGCACCGGCCATCATCACGCTGCGGAGAACGTCCCGCCGGGTCCAGTGACCCTCCGCCATGTCGATCCCTTCGGAGATGTCGACCGCGTGCGGCCGAGCCACGCGGGCGTGCATCGACGACGTTAGTGTGCAAAGCGGGCGAGGCCAACGACCGACAGCCACTCGGAAGTGACTGGCCGTGACGGCCGTCGAGACCCGCTTTACCGGACCCGGGCGGTCGTGCTGGCCTCGTCGAGGGCGACCAGGTCGTCGGCCGACGGCTCCCACAGGCCGGCCTCCACGTTGGCTCTCACCTGGTCGGTCCCGGTGGCGCCGGCGATGACAGAGGTGACACCGGGCTGCGCGGCCAGACCACCCATGGCGACCTGCAACATGCTCAGGCCGCGCTTCTCGGCGTACGCACCGATCGCCTCGATCCGGTCGAAGTCGGCACCCTCGAGGCGAGCGGCCTGCACCTCGAGGCGGGACCCGGCCGGTGCGGGCCGGCCGCGCTCGTACTTGCCGGTGAGCAGGCCGTACTCGAGGGGGAAGAACGGCAGGATCCCCACGCCGACGTGCTCGCAGGCGGGGACGAGCTCGGCCTCGGCCCTGCGGTCGTACAGGGAGTACTTGTTCTGCGCGCTCACGAACCGTTCGAAGCCCGAGGTGCGCGCGACCCACTCGGCGTCGACCACCTGCCAGCCGGTGAAGTTGGAGCTGCCGATGTTGCGCACCTTGCCCTCGGCGACGAGCTCGTGCAGGGCCGCGAGGGTCTCCTCGACCGGCGTCACCGGGTCCGGCTGGTGCATCTGGTAGAGGTCGATCCAGTCCGTGCCGAGCCGGCGGAGGCTGGCCTCGACCGCCTTGCGGATGTAC
Source organism: Nocardioidaceae bacterium (assembly GCA_050699155.1). GTDB lineage: Bacteria > Actinomycetota > Actinomycetes > Propionibacteriales > Nocardioidaceae > JBOHDD01. The sequence continues at coordinate 2,566 of JBOHDD010000560.1, read as the reverse complement.
CTCCGCGACCCACGCACTCCCCAGTCAGGACCGTTGGCACCACGCATGTCCATCCCGAACTTGGTGGCCACCACGACATCGTCGCGGCGGGAGCCGAGGGCTCGTCCCAGCAGCTCCTCGCTTGCGCCGGGCTCGCCGCCGTACGTGTCCGCGGTGTCGAACAACGTGATACCCGAGTCGACCGCGACGTCCACGACCCGCTGGGTGCCGTCGGCGTCGATGCGGGCCCCGAAGGCGTTGCAGCCCAGGCCGACCGTGCTGACCATCAGACCGGAGGAGCCGAGCGGTCGGTACGTCATCTCAGTCACCATGCCCGACACCGTATGACCACAGCCGACAGACAGCGGAACCGGTCACGAGCGACACCTAGCAGGGGATTTTCGGTAGCCGCCGCGTGACCGGCCCCTTCCCCAGCCCGAGCTGGCGACCGCGTCAGAACATCGGCGCGGCGCGTGGCGGCTCGCTGCTGCGGCGCCGCCTGCGCAGGTGCGCGACCTCGTGCTGCACGTGCCGCGGGTCGGGCAGCACCACGACCGGGCACGGAGCGTGCCGGATCACCCGCTGGCCGGTCGACCCCACGAAGACGTCGTGGACGGTGGTGTGACCGCGACTTCCGACCACCAGCAGCTCAGCGTCCAGCGCCGCCGTGCACAACGCCTCGCTGGGACGCCCGTTCTCCAGCCGGCGCTCGATCTCGGGCGGGTCCTCGACCGTCTCCAGCGCATCGAGCAGGGCCCGCCGCTGGACGATCTCGGCGTGGCTGCGCGCCTCGGTCGCGCTGGCCGCGGCCCCGAACGCCTCGAAGCCGTCCCACTCCCACGCGGTGACCACGCGCAGCCGACAGCCACGGAACCGCGCCTCTTCCAGGGCCCACGCCAACGCCCGTTGACCGGCCGGAGACCCATCCACACCACAGACGACCACATGTTCGCGCGTATCCATGACGCACCTCCAGCACAGCTCGACCTCTGCTTTCAGCCTGCTCCTCCACCGGTCCGGCGTCCAGCGTTCTCTTGACGCCTCGCGGCCGGCTGCCTACGGTCGGTTGAGTCCCACACGGGAGCCCGGAGGCCACCGGGCTGAGAAGAGGCTGAGGCCGCCTCGACCGTCAAACCTGATCCGGGTAATGCCGGCGCAGGGAGATTGGAGTTCAGCGTGTTCCTGACCGATCGGCTGCATCTGGTCACCGACACCCGTGACGGCCGCGACCCACTGCCCGTCGTCGAGGCTGCCCTGCGCGCCGGTGTCGGTTGCGTGCAGGTGCGCGCCAAACGCCACACCGACCGCGAGCTGGCGGCGCTGACCGGGCAGGTCCTGATGCTCGCGTCCATGTACGCCTCGCACGACGGCGCCCGCCAGCGGCGCGCGACCGTGATCGTGGACGACCGCGCCGACGTCGCCGTCGCCACCGGGGCCGACGGGGTGCACGTCGGCGCCGACGACCTCACCGTCGAGGAGGTACGCCGGGTCCTCGGCCCGACCGCCGTCGTCGGCGTCACCGCGCGTGACCCGCAGACCGCGCGGACCGCGGCAAAGTCGGGTGCGAGCTACCTCGGCGTCGGCCCGGCGTTCACCACCGAGACCAAGACCGGGCTTCCGGACCCGCTCGGTGTCGCCGGTGTCGGCGCCGTGGCAGACAGCGTGCAGGTCCCGGTGATCGCCATCGGCGGGGTCGGGGCCGGGCACATCCCCGACCTGCTGTCGGCCGGGGTGCACGGCGTCGCCGTGGTCTCGGCCGTCTCCGACGCCGCGGACCCGGAGGCTGCCGCCGCGGAGCTGGTGCGGCTCACCGGCTGTTGCGAGACCGCACAGACACACGGGTCCAGAGCGTTCTGATGCGGACCGCCGTCATCGGTGGCGGCGTCATCGGGCTGTCCCTGGCCTGGCGCCTGTCCTACGCCGAGCACACCGTCGACCTGTTCGACGACGACCCCGGTGGCGGCGCGTCGCACGCCGCCGCGGGCATGCTCGCCCCCGCCGGGGAGGCGTGGTTCGGTGAGGACGACCTCGTCCGGATCGGCGCCGAGTCGCTGCGACGGTGGCCGCGGTTCGCGACCGACCTGTCCGCGGCCGCCGACCTCGACGTCTGGCTGCGCGACGAGGGCACCCTACTGGTCGGTATCGACGACGCCGACGCGGCGAACCTGGACCGGATGCAGGGTCTGCTCGACCGCCACGGCCTCGCCGCCGAGCGGCTGACCCGGCGGGAGGCCCGACGCCTGGAGCCGGCGCTGGCGACGTCGATCCGACGTACCGTGCGGGTGCGCTCCGACCTGAGCGTGCACAACCGCAGGGTGGTCGAGGCCCTGCGACGGGCCTGCGTGCGCGCGGGCGCCCGGCTGCATCCGGTCCGGGCCGACGTCGTCACCGAGGACGGCACGGCCACCGGCGTGCGCGAGCGTGGCTCGGACACGCGGCACGCCGCGGACACCGTGGTCGTGGCGGCAGGGGTGGGACTGCGACACGTGGCCGGCGTGCCCGAGGCCGTCCGGGCAGCGGTCCGGCCGGTCAAGGGCCAGATCCTGCGGCTGCGCGGGCCCGAACCGCTGCTCACCCACACCGTGCG
>JBOHDD010000559.1:0-3669 GCA_050699155.1 Nocardioidaceae bacterium | reverse complement strand
ACGCGGACGGCCTCGACGTTGGCCGCGTAGTCGCAGGAGGAGCAGCGCACGTAGGTGTCCTCGCCGTACTCGGCGGTGGCGAGGAACTCCTCACTCGCCGAGCCGCCCATGGCACCGGACATCGCGGCGACGACCACATAGTCGAGCCCGAACCGGTCGAAGATCCTGATGTAGGTCTCCCGATGCGCGTCGTACGAGCGGAGGAACGCCTCGTCGGAGACGTCGAAGGAGTAGGAGTCCTTCATCAGGAACTCGCGCCCGCGCAGGATGCCGGCGCGCGGGCGCGGCTCGTCGCGGTACTTGGTCTGGATCTGGTACAGGGACAGCGGCAGGTCCTTGTACGACGAGTAGAGGTCCTTCACCAGGAGGGTGAAGAGCTCCTCGTGCGTCGGGGCCAGCAGGTAGTCGGCCTCACGGCGGTCCTTGAGCCGGAAGATGTTGGGACCGTAGTCGGTCCATCGCCCGGTGGCCTCGTAGGGCTCGCGCGGCAACAACGCGGGGAAGTGCACCTCCTGCGCGCCCATCCCGTCCATCTCCTCGCGGACGATGCGCTCGACGTTGCGCAGCACCAGGTAGCCCAGTGGCAGCCAGGAGTAGATACCCGGCGCCGCCCGCCTGACGTAGCCGGCACGGACGAGCAGCCGGTGGCTCGGGACCTCCGCGTCCGCCGGGTCCTGGCGCAACGTGCGCAGGAACAGCGTCGACATGCGCAGCGTCCTGCCCTGGGTCCTGCCCCGGGTCCTGCCGTGGGCCACGTCGAGCTCCTCGAGTCGTCGGAAGGTGTGGTCGCGAGGATATCGGTCCGTGGACTCCGGACTCACCCGCATTGTCACCTGCCGCTGGCGGAGAAGTGCATCAGGTCCGTCAGGGACCGGAACCGTCCGCCCCATGCCCAGCCGATCCGGTCGAACGCGTCGACGACCACACCCTGCGGGGTGATCATCCCGGGCCTGCGCCGGCTGCGGTCCAGGTAGGAGCTGGCCAGCTCGGGCAGGACCAGTCCGTCGTTGCGATAGGGGTTGAGGAACGGGTTGACGTCCACGGCCAGGCCGTAGGCGTGCGCAGACCACGAGGACTCGCCGCGCGTCGCGCGGCACACGAATGCGGCGGTGTTGTTTCCGTCGCCGCTGGGCGCCGCCTCGAGGTCGGCGGTGGTGACGAGCCGCATCTCCTCGATCGGGTACCTCGCGCGGTACAGGACGCGAAAGACACCGACGATGTCCTGGACCACCCGCGCGTTGACCACGAGCTCGCCGGTGTGCGGACGTTCGTCGAACCCCCAGAAGGCGACCCTCACGTAGCGCAGCTCGGCAAGCGGCACCGGACAGCCTGGCGACCAGGTCTTGCCCATCCGCCGGCGAACGGTGTCAGAGATCCGGCCGACGCTGGACTCGAACCGGGCACTGGTGGGTGGAGGCAGCAGGTCCCTGGTGGGCATACGGCGTACGCGCAGCTCCGGTGGGGTGGGCAGCACCCGCCCGAAGCCGTCGGGTCGTAGCGGAAGTGCACGAGAACCGACCTGCCAGGAGTCCAGCCGGGATGCCGGTGGCGCCGTCTCGGGCCGCGGGGTGATCGTCGAGGGCCGCGCGGTGATCGTCGGGCTGACCTTCGCAGTGGCCGGGTCCTCCGGTGGCGGCGGTGTGCCTTCCTGGCCACTGAGCGACACGGAGGCGCCGCAGGCCGACGCGACGACCGCCGCCGTCAGGGTCAGTGCGAGGGTCGGCAACCGTCACGGCACGACCGTCAGCTCCGGGCGGCGCGCAGGGCGGCCCGGACCATCGGCGCCTGCAGCGGCAACCGCACGATGGTGCCCACCCGGTACGCCGTGGAGCGCGATCGGCGCGCGTCGAGCGCCATCTGCACGTTGGCGGGGAACACCGCCATCAGCAGCACCGCGCTGCCCCACCCTGCGACCCCGCGCGTACGCCGGTGCAGCAGACCGGCCGCGCATGCGAGCTCGGCAACACCCGAGGCGTACACCAGGGCACGCTTGCGCGGGAGAGGGCGGGGCACGATCCGCTCGAACGGGCGGGGACGCACGAAGTGCAGCACCCCGGAGGTGGCGAACAGCGCCGCGAGCGCGGTGACGTCCCTGGACATGGCGCCAAACCTAGCCCCGCGCGAAAGACAACGGAGCATCTTGTGGGTCAGAGCACACAGGATCCTCCGCGGTCGGTCAGAACAGGATCGTGGTGAAGGAGCAGGTCTCGGTGAAGCCGGTCCGCTCGTAGCACCGTCGCGCGGCCTCGTTGTGCGCGTTGACGTACAGCGTGACCACCGGAGCGATGTCCTCCATCGCCAGCATCGCCACCGCCGCCATGCCGGGGGTCGAGATCCCCTCACCACGGCGGGACGGATGCACCCACACCCCCTGCACCTGGCACGCACGCGGGGTGGCGGCACCCACCTCGGCCTTGAACAGCACCTCGCCGTCCTCGATCCGGGCGAACGCGAGCCCCTTGGCGATCAGCTGCCGAACCCTGGCCTGGTAGAGGTCGCGGCCACCGCCGATCTCCGGTGAGATGCCCACCTCCTCGGTGAACATCTGCACGCACGCCGGGTAGAGCACCTCGAACTCCTCGGGACGCACCCGCCGGACCCGCGGGTCCGGATGCACCAGGGGCTTGGTGTCCAGGGTCATGAACGGCTGGCCCCTGCGGACGAGACGAGCCGGGCCCCATCGCGGAGCGACGATCTCCCAGAGACCGTCGACGGATCCGGCCGGCCCTACGATCGAGGAGCACGTGCGTCCCTTGGCCAGGGCTCTCGACGAGAAGGCCTCGAGGGCTTCTCCGGTGGCCTCGACCGGTACCAGGTTGGCGGCCGCGTGGCAGAGCGAGACGAGCTCGCGCCCTTCGACGTACCCCCACATCTCGCCACCGAGCCAGCGAGGGTCGAGACCGGTCAGGCGGACGCGATGGTCGACGAACACGTTCGTGACCGGGTCGCGCTCGAGCAGCTCCTGCACCATCGGCAGGTCGGCGGGTCCGAGCACCTGGAGTCCGGACTTGGCGGTGAGCACGGTGCGAGCGTACTGCCACCCGCCCGGCCCGCCACCCGAACTTGGCCGGGTCAGCCGGCGGTGACGACCGGGGTACCGGACTCGCCCATCTCGTCGGCGATCCTCATGGCCTCCTCGATCAGCGTCTCGACGATCTGCGACTCGGGGACGGTCTTGATGACCTCGCCCTTGACGAAGATCTGGCCCTTGCCGTTGCCCGACGCCACACCGAGGTCGGCCTCGCGGGCCTCGCCCGGGCCGTTCACCACACAGCCCATCACCGCGACCCGCAGCGGGACCTCCATGCCCTCGAGCCCGGCGGTGACCTCGTCGGCGAGCTTGTACACGTCGACCTGGGCGCGGCCGCAGGACGGGCAGGAGACGATCTCGAGCTTGCGCGGCCGAAGGTTCAGCGACTGGAGGATCGCCTGGCCGACCTTGACCTCCTCGACCGGCGGCGCCGACAGCGACACCCGGATGGTGTCGCCGATCCCGCGCGACAGCAGCGCGCCGAAGGCCACCGAGGACTTGATCGTGCCCTGGAACGCCGGGCCCGCCTCGGTCACGCCGAGGTGCAGCGGCCAGTCGCCTCGCTCGGCGAGCTTATCGTAGGCATGAACCTTCACGACAGGGTCGTTGTGGTTGTCCGAGATCTTGAAGTGGTGGAA
>JBOHDD010000558.1:0-5816 GCA_050699155.1 Nocardioidaceae bacterium | reverse complement strand
GCTCAGCGCGATCCACCGCATGGAGCTCAGCGAGGGGTCGCTCACCGAGATCGCCTGGTTCCCCGACGGGCACCCGTCGATGCGCCACTTCAACCTCGTGCCCTGACGCGTCGGCGCTCCGCTAGGCTGGGTACGACGGACAGGCCGGCCGGGCGACCGCGTCGCGTCGTACACGGCGTGCCGAGGAAGGTCCGGACTCCACAGGGCAAGGTGGTGGGCAGCACCCACCCGAGGCAACTCGCGGGACAGTGCCACAGAAAGCAGACCGCCAGCGGCTCCGCTCCGGCGGAGTGCGGGCAAGGGTGAAACGGTGGTGTAAGAGACCACCAGCACCCCAGGCGACTGGGGTGGCTGGGTAAACCCCATCCGGAGCAAGGCCAAGAGGGCCCGCTGCGTGAGCAGCCGGCCTGCGCGAGCGTTCGAGGGCTGCCCGTCCGAGCTCGCGGGTAGGCCGCTGGAGGCCGCCGGCAACGGCGTCCCTAGATGGATGGTCGCCGGCGTCGCACCCGTGAGGGACGACGCGCCACAGAATCCGGCCTACAGGCCGGCCTGTCCGTCTCCTTGGTGCCGAAGCACACACGGCTGTGTAGTCCCGCGAGTCGGGCGTTGCGGCTGGCGTCGGAATATCCCGCCGACGCATGCTGTTCAGGGTAGGTCCACGATCCGCCGCCGCGTTAGGGAGTGATCTGCGTGAGCGAGTTCAGGCTGCACGTACCTGAGGTCCCGATGGACTCGGTGCAGCGCTACCACGAGGCGTGGCGGCTGCTCGAAGGTCAGCAGCCTCGGGACGCGATCGCGCTGCTCGAGCCTGCCGTGACCGAGGAGCCGGAGAGCACGAGCCTGCGCACGTTGCGGGCATGGGCGTACTTCCAGAGCGCCCATCTGAGTGGTGCGGAGTCGGACCTTCGGATGATCGTCGAGGCGCGGCCGACGGACGTGTGGGCGCGCTTCGCACTCGGGCGGACACTGGAGCGGCAGAGCCGCCTGCAGGACGCGTTGCCTCACCTGCGGCTTGCCGCGGTGATGAGCGCAGATCCTGAGCATGAAGCCGCCGTGCTCCGGGTAGAGCGCCGGCTCGTCGAACGCGGTGAAGGCTCCTTCGACGACCTTTGACCGCTGACGGCGCTCAGGGGACCGTGAGGATCTCGGCGCCGTTGTCGGTCACCAGCAGCGTGTGCTCGAACTGGGCCGTCCATGACTTGTCCTTCGTGGTGACGGTCCACCCGTCGTCCCACATGTCCCACTCGAAGGTGCCGAGAGTCAGCATTGGCTCGACCGTGAACGTCATTCCTCGCTCGATCACGGTGTCGAAGCGCTCGTCGTCGTAGTGCGGCACGATCAGGCCGGAGTGGAAGGCGGTTCCGATGCCGTGTCCGGTGAAGTCGCGGACGACGCCGTACCCGAAGCGACGTGCGTACGACTCGATCACCCGGCCGACGACGTTGATCCGGCGACCCGGTTTCACCGCCCGGATTCCGCGCAGCGTTGCCTCCTTGGTGCGCTCGACGAGCAGCCGGTGCTCCCCGTTGACCTCGCCGACGAGGAAGGTTGCGTTGGTGTCGCCGTGCACGCCGTCGATGTACGCCGTGATGTCCACGTTGCAGATCTCGCCCTCCTCTAGCGGGCGGGAGTCCGGGATGCCGTGGCAGATCACCTCGTTGACGCTGGTGCACAGCGACTTCGGAAAAGAGCGGTACCCGAGTGTCGACGGGTAGGCACCGTGGTCGACCAGGAAGTCGTGACCGACACGGTCCAGCTCGTCGGTGGTGACACCGGGCCGGACGCTCCGGCCCACCTCCTCGAGCGCGTGTGCGGCGAGCCTGCCGGCCTTGCGCATGCGCTCGACGGTATCGGTGTCCTTGACCTCTGGTCCGTCGTACGGCGTCGGTGCCTGCTTGTCGACATACTCCGGTCGGGGGATCGAGGAGGGTACGGCGCGGCGCGGGGACACGACGCCTGGGCTCAGCACAGTCACGCCCCCGAGTGTAGGCGGGCGCTCCAGGAGTCAGGACCGGAGCAGGAACCGGCAAGGGAGAGTGCGTGATGAGCGAGCGGTGTTCCCCTGCCTCGGGCACCACCCGGTAGTGACCGCGGACAAGACCGAGGGCCCACCGCCGCACGGCGGTGAGCCCTCGATGTCTCTACGGTCCGGCCAGGTCTACCTGGTGCGCCTCGCCGGGGCCCTCTTGGCGGCCGACTTCTTCGTCGCCCTTGCCGTGGTGGTCCGGCGTGCAGGTGACTTCTTCGCGGCAGACCGGGTGGTCGATGCCTTGCGGGCCGCCGTCTTCTTCGCACCAGTCGCCTTCTTGGCGGTCTTCCTCGCCGGAGACTTCTTGGCGGTCTTCCGGGCCGGACTCTTCTTCGTGGTCTTCTTCGCTGGGCTCCTCTTGGCGGCCTTCTTGGTCGCCTTCTTCGCGGCCCTCTTGGCGGGAGCCTTCTTGGTCGTCTTCTTGGCAGCCTTCTTAGCGGTCTTCTTGGCGCCCGTGCGGGCGGTCGTAGTCTTCCGCGCCGGCGCCTTCTTGGCTGTGGTCTTCTTCGCCGGGCTCTTCTTGGCGGTCTTCTTGGTCGCCTTCTTCGCGGCCCTCTTGGCTGTCGAGGCCTTCTTGGTTGCGGTCTTCTTCGCGCCCGTTCTCTTGGCCGTCGCAGGCCGCTTCGCGGTAGCTGTCTTTGCCGGCACTCTTGCCTCCCTGGTGGGATTCGTCCGGCACAACGCCGGAGTTGCTCTTGTCGTGAGGATGACACTTTCGTGTGTCCTCATTTGTGATCTTTGCAACTTCGGCGCGTCACGTAAACCATTTCTGCGCCGCGAGTTTGCGTTGCGTTCGCGCGCGCATCCTCGTGTTCATCCGCATCAGGAACAACGTATGTCGCCAGATCCCTGAAAAATAAGGGGTTCTGGCCCTCTCGATGGACGAGCTGATGTCTCGGATAGCGTTCAGAACATGTACGACGACATTGGGAAGTTGGTGACAACGACACACCGACCGCGGCGTGTTGTCTCCCTCGTACCCTCATTGACCGAGTCCATCGCCATCACGCGACCAGACATGCTCGCCGGTGCGACAGACTGGTGCACGCATCCGGAAGACCTCGACGTGACACGCGTGCGTGGCACCAAGAACCCGGACATCGATGCGATCATCGAACTACAGCCCGACGTCGTGATCGCGAACGCTGAGGAGAACCGCGACGTCGACCTGCAGCGCCTTCGCGACCTCGATGCGGTCGTCTGGGTCACCGCGCCGACGGACGTCCCGTCGGCGCTGTCTTCACTTGGTCGCATGTTCGAGATGCTGCACGTCGAGAGGCCCCGATGGTTGGGTCGGGCCGAGCAGGTGTGGGCGGGACCGGTGCCGGAAGCATCCCGCAGCGCCGTCGTCCCGATCTGGCGGCGGCCGTGGATGGCGTTGGGGCGTGACACGTTCGCTGGTGACCTGCTGGCGCGAATCGGGGTGCGCAACGTGCTCGACAGCCATCCGGACCGCTATCCGCGTATCGACCTCGGCCGGCTGCCGCCGCACGACCTCGTGGTCCTCCCGGACGAGCCGTACGCCTTCTGCGAGGGCGACGGGCCGGAGGCGTTCCCCGGTGTGGAATGTGCATGCGTCTCCGGACGGCACCTGACGTGGTACGGACCGTCGTTGGTCGAGGCCGGACCCCTGCTGTCCGAGCAGCTCGGTGCTGCCAGGATGGGAGGGTGAGGTGGCCCGACCTTCGTCAGTCCGGCCCGTGGATCGGGATGGCCGGTCTGGTGAGCATGCTCTGGGTCTACGGCGCATCCGGGCTGGTGGGGCCCAACTGGCTGCCGGTGCCGCTGGTCGCGTTCTGGCTCGTGCTGTTCGTGCTGGCGTGTCGGTGGTTCGGCACGCGTCCCTACGGCGTACTCGCGCTGCCCCTCGTCGCCGCGGCCGTGTGGTTCGCGGTCGTGATGGCAGGTGCGGTGTTCCTCGGGTGGACCGCCTGACGGCTCCGGCTTGCGGTCAGTGGAAGGTGTGCTCGTCCGCGGGGAAGCTGCCGTCGGCGACGTCTTCGGCGAACCGCTGCGCGGCATCCAGGAGTACGCCGTGCACGTCGGCGTACTGCTTCACGAACTTGGCCATCCGCCCCGTCCGCAGCCCGGCCATGTCCGGCCAGACGAGGACCTGCGCGTCGCAGTGCGGCCCGGCGCCGATGCCGATCGTCGGGATCGTGAGCTTCTCGGTGACCTGTTGTGCCACCTCGCCGGGCACCATCTCCATCACCAGCGCGAAGGCACCGGCCTCCTCGAGCGCCACCGCCTCTTCCAGCATCCGGGCCGCGGTGTCTCCCCGACCCTGAACGCGGTAGCCACCGAGACCGTGCTCGCTCTGCGGCGTGAAGCCGATGTGCGCCATCACGGGGATGCCGGAGCTCGTCAGCAGCTCGACCTGCGGCACCATCGCGAGGCCGCCCTCGAGCTTGACTGCGTGTGCGCCGGCCTCCTTCATGAACCGCACCGAGGTGTGGAAGGCCTGCTCGGCCGAGCCCTGGTACGAGCCGAACGGCAGGTCGGCCACCACCAGCGCGCGGTGTGTCGACCGGGTGACGGCGCGGACCAGCGGGATGAGCTCGTCGACGGTGACGGGAAGTGACGTCTCGTTACCGAAGACGTTGTTGCTGGCGGAGTCGCCGACGAGGAGGACGGGGATACCGGCTTCGTCGAAGGTCTGTGCGGCGTACTGCTCGTAGGCGGTCAGCATCGCCCACCGCTCGCCGCGCTGCTTCATCTCCCGTAGATGGTGGATGCGGATCTTCCGTGCCGGGGTCGCCGGGCGGTCCGCCGCGCCCGAGCCGCTCCCGTAGGGGGGAGTTGTCTCGCTCATGCTGCCTCCTCGGTGGTACGGCGCTCAGCGGCCGGCGTACACCTGCTCCACGAACGTGGCGAGCCGGTGCTCGTCGAGGGCGCGGGCGAGGTCGGCCTCGCTGATCATGCCGACCAGCTGGTGGTGCTCGATGACCGGGACACGGCGCACCTGATGCCCCGCCATCATCTTGAGCACCTCGTCGACGTCCGCGGAAGCCTCGACGTGCCAGAGCGTCCCCTGTGCGCACTCACCGGCGGTCATCGTGGCCGGGTCACGGCCGGCGGCTACGCAGTGGACCACGATGTCGCGGTCGGTCAGGATGCCGTGCAGGCGGTCGTCCTTGCCGCAGATCGGCAGCGAACCGATACCCAGGTCGCGCATCATCTGTGCCGCATCGAGCATCGACATGTCCTCGCCGACGCAGTCGGCGCCGTTGTGCATGATGTCGCGGGCCGTGATCATGGGGGCCTCCTCGAGGTCCAGGGAGGGTGTGACTCCACTGTCCACCCACGCGGGTGCGACACGCCAGATGCACATCCTCGGCACCGGTCAGTGCGGTGCGATCTCGCGCCAGGCGTTGGAGATCGGCAGCCGACGGTCGCGTCCGAAGTTGCGCACGGAGACCTTCGGGCCGGGTGGGTACTGCCGGCGCTTGTACTCCGCACCGTCGACCATCCGCAGCACCTGCTCGACCAGCTCCGGCTCGAAGCCCTCCGCCACGAGCGCGGCCGACCCGTGGTCGCGCTCGATATAGTCGTCGAGCACGTCGTCGAGCAGTGCGTAGTCCGGCAACGAGTCGGTGTCGAGCTGGCCGGGTCGCAGCTCGGCGCTCGGCGGCTTGGTGATGGTGCTCTCGGGCAGGGGCGGGCGTTCGCCGCGGCGCTCGGCCTCGGCGTTGCGCCATCGCGCCAGCTCCCACACCTCGGTCTTGAGTACGTCCTTCAACGGTGCATAGCCGCCGACGGCGTCGCCGTAGATGGTGGAGTAGCCCAC
>JBOHDD010000557.1:0-2370 GCA_050699155.1 Nocardioidaceae bacterium | reverse complement strand
TCACCTGCGCCTCGTCGCGGACGTCGGTGACGCCGAGCGAGGGCACGAGCACCGCCTCCTCGAGCACGACGACGTCGAGAGACTCCCGCGGGTCGTCGGCCGGCGCCGGCGGGTGCAGCCGTAGGGCATACCACCTGCCGTCGAGGAACGTCGGGATCGTCCCGGGCACCGGGTCCGGCGGCTCGCCCTCCGCGCACTCCTCGACCCGATCGGTCACCGGCAGTGCGTCCAGCGTCTTCAGTAGGTCCGACGTCGACGGACCCACCGGCCGGACCACGCACCTGTGGTACCCGAGGACCCGCATCTGGCTGCTCGGGAAGATCGCCGCCAGCACGCAGTCGGTGCTGTTGGCGGTGCTGTTGGCGGTGGCCGCCGCCATCCGGTGGTGACCGTCGGCGATGTAGAGCACGTCGAGGTGGTCGAGCTCGGCCTGAATGGCGCGGGCCTGCGCACCCGGTGGCAGGGCCCACACGCTCTGGTCCAGACCGGCGTCGTCCTCGGCATGGGAGCCCGGCGGTTGCGCGGTGACCTCCGACAGCAGCTGCTGCAGCCGCGGGCGCTCGGGGTGCATCAGCGTCACCGGCACCAGCTCGGGGCCGGTGTCGTTCTGCCGGGGCGCCCACTCGGGCAGTGTCGCCTCGTGCTGGAGCACCCGCTCGCTGCTGCTCTCGTCGACCAGCAGCTCGACCACGACGCCGGTCTGCTGATGGCCGTGTGACGTCAGCCGGTAGACGACCGTGGGCGTCTCAGGTGTCGGCCGGCCGCCGGCGACGCGGAGGCGAGGCGGGCGGATGTTCATCCGTCGAGGTTCACGCAGTGGAGGACCTCACCGGACTCGAACGCCTCGACCATCCGGACCACCTCGGCGGCGATGGCGTGCTGCGCCTGCGCCGTCGACGCGCCGATGTGGTGGGTGGCGTAGACGTTGGGGTGCTGGGCCACCTTGGACTCGACGGTCCCGGAGCTCGAGCCGGGCTCGTCCCGGATGACGTCCAGCCCGGCGCGCACACCCTTGCCGTCCATCGCCTCGATCAGTGCCTCCTCGTCGACGACCTCTCCGCGTGAGGTGTTCAGGATGATGGTGCCCGGCTCGACGATGCTCAGCAGGTCACGCCCGACCAGGCCGCGGGTCTCGTCGGTGGCGGGGACGTGGAAGGAGAGTACGTCGCACGTCCGGGCCATCGTCTCCAGGCTGTCGACGAAGGTGATCCCGATCGCCTCGGCACGCTCGATGGTCTCTGCGGACCGGCCGGACCTCGTGACGGCGTACACCTGCGTCCCGAACGCGGCGGCGCGTTCCGCGAAGGCCATCCCGGTCTGGCCGAGCCCGAACACCCCGACCTTGCGGCCGAGGATCCCGCGGGTCTTCGCGTACCGCTTCTTGTCCCATCGTCCGGCGCGTAGGTCGCTGACGTTGTCGGGGATGTTGCGGTCGAGCGCCAGCAGCAGACCGAACGCCAGCTCGGCCACGGCCACCGCGTTGCGACCGGGGACGTTGCAGACCCGGATGCTCCGCGCGGCAGCGGCGTCGCAGTCGATGGTGTTGGTGCCGGAGCCGGCGCGGATCACCAGTCGCAGGTCGTCGGCGGCGTCCAGCACCTCCGCGGGCACGCGGGTGCTGCGGACGACGAGCACCTCGACGCCACCGATCCGGTCGGCCAGCTGCTCGGTGGTGGTGTCCGGTTCGTAGGCGCACTCGTGGCCCCGGTCGCCGAGCTCCGCGAGGCACGTGTCCGGAAATGTGTCCGCGATGAGAACCCGCATCGACGACCCCCTCGCATCTGGTACCACGGATCGTGCCTACGCATGCCGGGGTGCGTCAACCGCCGGCAAGCGTCCGGCTGAGCCGGGCGATGTCGTGCGGACCGACCCGGCAGCAGCCGCCCACATAGTGGGCCCCGGCCGCGACCCATCCGGGCGCCAGCCGCACATCGTAGCCGGGGTCACCGACCCAGCCACGCGTACGCCGGTCCCACAGCTCGCCGCTGTTGGGGTACACGACCACCCGCTTGCCGGTGACCTCGCCGGCGGTCTCGACGGCACCGAGCACATCCCGGGGGTCGCAGCAGTTGACCCCGACGGCGAAGACCGCATCGCAGCCGGCGGCCACGGACAGGGCGTCGTGCAGTGGCTGGCCCGCGCGGGTGCGGTCGCCGTCGATGGAGTACGACAGCCAGGCCGGCCCGGCCAGCTCGTCGAGCAGCGCGACCAGCACCTCGGCCTCCTCGACGTCGGGGATCGTCTCCACCGCCAGCAGGTCCGGGCCGGCCGAGAGCAGCAGCTCCAGGCGGGGCAGGTGGAACTCGCGCAGCGCCGCCCGCCCCAGGCTGTAGCGGCCGCGGTACTCCGACCCGTCGGCGAGCACCGCGC
>JBOHDD010000556.1:0-6824 GCA_050699155.1 Nocardioidaceae bacterium | reverse complement strand
GCGCACCCACCCGGCCGGCACGCATCCGGGGTACGTCGGTGTGCAGGCGCGGCTCACCGCCGAGCAGGTCGACGGCGTCGAAGTCGTAGTCACACAGCTGCCGCATCGCCCAGGCGAGGTCGTTGTGCCCGTCCACCAGCGGCGTCTCGGTCAGGGTCCGGCTCACGGTGTCGGCTTCTGGCATCCGGTCATCCTGGCACGAGCCGCTTCCGCGCCGCGTGCCTGTGGAGGCGTGACCAGTCCACAGCCCATGGTTTCGTGCGGCCTGCTCGTCGCTGGCGCGCACGACGATGAGCTTCCACCCCGAAACCAGGAGAGCACCATGCGCATGTTGATCGCCGCAGCGACCGTCGCGGTCCTCACCGTGGCCGGCACCGGCATCGCCCTCGCCGGCGACGAGGGCCGGCCGAGACACGTCACCCACATCACCGGCACGCGCGGGCACGGCTTCCACGTCGTCTGGTCCGACGGAGACCAGTGGTGGACGCCCACCCTGTCCGAGGAGCTGGCCGAGTGCACCGCCTATGACCGGCCGTTCCGCCGCGGCCGCTGCAAGGCGTCCTCGCGCACCCGGCACCACTGGATGGGCATCGTCAAGCGGTCCCTGCGCAACCGGTGAGGCTGTCAGTGCGCCGGCCGCACCCCCGCCGCGGCCGGCGCACTGACGGCCGGCTCACTCGGTGGTGATCGCCGTGAGCACGTCCAGCCGGGCGGCGCGCCGCGCCGGCCAGACCGCGGCCAGCACCCCGACCAGTCCAGACACCAGGACGAACGCCACCAGCTGCGCCGCCGGCACGGAGACAGCGGTCAGCCCCTCGTCCTCGAGCGCGGACAGCAGGCCGAGACCGAACACCAGACCGAGCACGACGCCGAGTGTCGCTCCCAGCACTGCGATCACGATCGACTCGAGCCGCACCATCCGACGCAGCTGTCGCCGGCTCAGACCGACGGCACGCAGCAGGCCGACCTCGCGGGTCCGCTCGATCACCGACAGCGCCAGCGTGTTGACGATGCCCAGCACGGCGATCACCACCGCCAGCCCGAGCAACGCATAGATGATGGCCAGCATCTGGTCGATCGGGCCGCGCTGCTCCTCGGCGTACTCCGCCTGGTCCTTCAGCGTCACCGTCGGCAGGTCGGCGATGCTCGCCTCGATCGCGTTGCCCACTCGCGCGCGGTCAGCGCCCGGCACCGTGGTCACGTAGGCGTAGTTGTCCGCCGGCGCGACACCGGCGGCGGCCAGTGCGTCCAGCGACATCACGTAGTTGGTGGGCACGGCCGGGCTGGCCGCGAACACACCGACGACGCGGTAGTCGCGCTCGCCCTTCGGCAGCCTGATGGGGACGGCGTCGCCGACGGACCAGCCGCCGTCCTCGGCGTGCTGCCGCTCCACCAGCAGGCCCCGACCGTGGAGCCCGTCGACGGATCCGGCGACCAGGTCGACCTCCATGGCATTGCTGAACAGCTCAGGGTCGGCGGCACCGACAACACCACGGCCACCGTCGATCTCACCCTGGCCGAACCGGAACCGCGCCACCGTGTCGACGCCGTCGATCTGCTCGACCCGGTCGGACACCCGCGGCGAGAACGGCACCCCGATCGCGTTGGACACGACGAAGTCGGCCGCGAAGTTCTCCTCGATGGTCTCGTCGACGCTGGCCTTGGCCGAGGCGCCCAGCACCGACATCGCCGACACCAGGGTGAGCCCGATCATCAGCGCCGATGCCGTCGCCGCCGTCCGTCGAGGGTTGCGTACGGCGTTCTGCTCGGCCAACCGTCCCACCGTCCCGAACATCCGGCGGTACAGCAGACCGACGAGCGACACGACCGGACGACCCACGACCGGGCTGATCAGCGCCACGCCGAGCAGCACCAGCAGCACGCCGAGCCCGAACGCCCACAGCCCCGCCGACAGGTCGGTGAGAAACTCCACCAGCATGCCGGCGACACCGACCACGATCATGCCGACACCGATGACGAGCCGGCGGCGCAGCGTCTGCTCCGGCATCGCCACGTCATCGCGCAGCGCCGCGACCGGCGGGATGCGGCTGGCGCGACGGGCCGGAAGGTATGCCGCGAACAGGGTCACCACCATGCCCACGACGTAGGCCACCACGACGGTGCGCGCCTCGAACACGAGCCCCGCCCCGGTGAGGTCGAGACCGAACGTCGCGAACAGTGCCTTGAGCCCGACGGCGAGGCCGCCGCCGAGGACCAGACCGATGGTCGAGCCCACCAAGCCGATCATGGTCGCCTCGAACAACACCGATCGGGTCACCTGACGCCGGCTCGCACCGAGCGCGCGCAGCAGCGCCATCTCCCGGCTGCGCTGGGCCACCAGGATCGAGAAGGTGTTGACGATCAGGAAGCTGCCGACCACCAGCGCGACCGCCGCGAACACCAGCAGGAACGTGCTGATGAAGGACAGACCCTCGGTGATGTCGTCACTCGCCTCGTCGGCGGCGGCGTCACCGGTGACGGCCTCGAAGCCCGGCGGCAGGACCTTGGCCACGTTGTCCCGCAGCTGCTCCTGGCTGACGCCGTCGGTGGCGGTCACCCAGGCGTCGCTGAAGACGTCGCGTCCTCCGGTGAACAGGTCCTGGGCCGTCGCGGTGTCGAAGATGGACATGCTGGCCCCGGCCAGGCTGCCGCCGCCGAACTCCGCGACCCCGACCAGCTCGGCCCTGATGGCGGGCTGCGCACCCGAGGTGACCAGCGGCACCTGGTCGCCGATCCGGTAGCCGGCCTTCTCCGCGGTCACCGGGTCGAGCGCGACCTCGCCGGCGACCCGCGGCCTGCGCCCGTCGGTCAGGGTGATGCTGGGCCGGTCGTCGGCCGCGGAGGGTGCGTCGTTCCAGTTGAACCCGAGGCCCGGCGCACCCTGCGCACCGATGACCTTGCCGTCCTCGGCGACGACGAACACCCCGAAGCTGGTCACGTTGCCGTCGGCCCGGCTCGCACCCTCGACGTCGGCCAGCTCGTCCACGAGCCCCGCCGGGACCTTGCGGGCGTCCTGGGCGGAGTCGTCACCGCTGGCACCGGCCGGGCGTACGACGACGTCGCCGACCCTGCCGTCCATGATCTTGAGGAAGTTGCGCTCCAGCGTGTCGGTGAAGATGAACGACCCCGCCACGAAGGCGACACCGAGCACGATCGCGAAACCGCTCATCAGCAGACGCAGCTTGCGCGCCATCAGGCTCTTCCATGCGGCTCGCAGCATCGTCAGGCCTCCGACGGCGCCAGGACGTGCTGCTCACCGAGCCGCCCGTCGAGGGTCTTCATCCGCTCCAGGACGCTCTCTGCCGTCGGCTGCCTCAGCTCGCTGACGATCCGGCCGTCGGCGAGGAACACCACGCGGTCGGTGTACGCCGCGGCGACGGGGTCGTGGGTGACCATCACCACGGTCTGCCCGAACTTGTCGACCGAGCGACGCAGGAAGCCGAGGACCTCGGCGCCGGAGTGTGAGTCGAGGTTGCCGGTCGGCTCGTCGGCGAAGACGATCTCCGGCCGGCTGACCAGCGCACGCGCGCAGGCCACCCGCTGCTGCTGACCACCGGACAGCTCGCTCGGCCGGTGCTCGAGACGGTCGCCGAGGCCGACTGTCCGGATCACGGTCTCGAACCACTCGGGGTCCGGCTTCCGGCCCGCGATCGCGAGCGGCAGGGTGATGTTCTCGTGCGCCGTCAGGGTCGGCACCAGGTTGAAGGCCTGGAACACGAAGCCGATGCGGTCACGGCGCAGGGTGGTGAGTGCCTTGTCCTTCAGCGAGGTCAGCTCGGTCTCGCCGATGAAGACCTGCCCGGAGGTCGCGTCGTCGAGCGCGGCAGCGCAGTGCATCAAGGTCGACTTGCCCGAGCCGGAGGGACCCATCACCGCGGTGAACTCCCCGGCGTAGAGGTCGATGCTCACGTCGTCGAGCGCGACGACCTCTGTCTGGTCGTGTCCGTAGACCTTGGTCAGTCCGAGCGTGCGGGCCGCCACCGTCTGCGTGTGAGCGCGCCGGCCGTCGATGGTTTCTGTGCTGGGCACAGGGGTCCCCTCCCGTGAAGTGCTGATGACTGCGCTCAGCCTATTGACGGGCAGGTCCCCGCGCCTCCGGAATTCCCCTGGTAGTGACCCCCGCGAGACCCTGAGAGGCGGTCATGGCGCCTGAGCGTGTTGCACACCACACTCGGGCCCCATCGGCAGTAGCCTGCCGAACGCTCAGCGTTACCAACCGGCCCACCGGGAGAACCCCGTGGTACTCGCACAGGAAACCAGCCTGCGCCTCGATGCGGGCTTCGTCGACTACGCGATCATCGCCCTGTACTTCATCTTCGTCCTCGGGATCGGTGTCATCGCCCGCAACGCGATCTCGAACAGCCTGGACTTCTTCCTCTCCGGCCGCTCGCTGCCGGCGTGGATTACCGGGCTGGCGTTCATCTCCGCCAACCTCGGCGCGATCGAGATCATGGGCATGAGCGCGAACGGGGCCCAGTACGGCATGCCGACCGTGCACTACTTCTGGATCGGCGCGATACCGGCGATGCTGTTCCTCGGCATCGTGATGATGCCGTTCTACTACGGGTCCAAGGTGCGCAGCGTTCCGGAGTTCATGCTGCGCCGCTTCGGCCCCGGTGCCCACCTGGTCAACGCGATCAGCTTCGCCATCGCCCAGGTGCTGATCGCCGGCATCAACCTGTTCCTGCTGGCCAAGATCGTGGAGGTGCTGCTGGGCTGGCCGCTGCTGGTCGCCCTGACCCTGGCCGCGCTCATCGTGCTGGCCTACATCACGCTCGGCGGCCTCTCCGCCGCGATCTACAACGAGGTGCTGCAGTTCTTCGTGATCGTCGCGGCGCTGACGCCGCTGACCATCATCGCGCTGAACAAGGTCGGCGGATGGGGCGGTCTGTCGGAGCGGATCAGCGCCCCCGAGCAGATGACGGCGTGGCCGGGCAACGAGCTGGTCGGCTTCGACTCCAGCATCCTGACGGTGGTCGGGCTGGTGTTCGGCCTGGGCTTCGTGCTGTCGTTCGGCTACTGGACGACGAACTTCGTCGAGGTGCAGCGGGCGATGGCGTCCAAGAGCATGAACAACGCGCGGCGTACGCCGATCATCGGCGCCTTCCCGAAGATGTTCGTGCCGTTCATCGTGATCGTCCCCGGCATGCTGGCGGCCGTACTCGTGCCCGAGGTGCGCCAGGGCAAGGCGAGCAACCCGGACTTCGACTTCAACAACTCGCTTCTCTACCTGATGCGCGACCTGCTGCCCAACGGCATGCTCGGCCTGGCGATCGCCGGTCTGCTGGCCTCGTTCATGGCTGGCATGGCGGCCAACATCAGCTCGTTCAACACCGTCTTCAGCTACGACATCTGGCAGGACTACATCGTCAAGGACCGCGAGGACGGCTACTACCTGCGGGTGGGGCGCGTCGTCACGGTCATCGCCACGGTCGCGGCGATGGGCACGGCCCTGATCGCGTCCCAGTACTCCAACCTGATGGACTACCTGCAGCTGCTGTTCTCGTTCTTCAACGCGCCGCTGTTCGCCACCTTCATCCTCGGCATGTTCTGGAAGAAGATGACGCCGACGGCGGGCTGGGTCGGGCTGGTCACCGGCACGGTCACCGCCGTCCTCATCGCGGTGCTCAGCGAGGATGCGTTCGGAGCGTACTCGCTGGGTGTTCTGCCGCTCACCGGCCAGGGGGCCAGCTTCGTTGCCGCGGGTGTCGCCTTCGTCGTCGATATCGCCGTGAGCTACGCGGTCACCATGGCGACCAGACCCAAGCCGGAGGCACAGCTGGTGGGTCTGGTGTACTCGCTGACCCCCAGGGAGAGCTTCCACGACCCGCGCGACGCCCGCGACTCCTGGTACCAGAAGCCCAGCCTGCTGGCCGGTATCGCGCTGGTGATGGTCATCGTCCTCAACCTCGTCTTCGGCTGAGAGAAGGAGGCCCGAGATGTCAGCAGAGCAGAGTGCCTCGAAGCAGGGCGCCAACCCCCGTGGGCGTGCAGGGGTGTTCGACGTACGGATGATCATCGGGCTGCTGCTCGGGATCTACGGCGTCGTGCTCACCATCACCGGGTGGGTCGGCACCAGCGACAGCGATCTGGCCAAGGCCGACGGCATCAACGTCAACCTGCTGACCGGCATCGCCCTCATCGTCGCCGCCGGCGTGTTCTTCGTCTGGGCGCGCGTCCGCCCCCTGTTGGTGCCGGACGACCCTTCCGAGGGCGAGTCGTCCGGCCCGCCGCCCGACTGACCGGCGTGCCGTTAGCCACCACTTCGTGGACAACTGGTGCGAGCCGTGCCGAAGCTCGGGCGGATCTGGGCGTCGGAGCGTGAGCCGGTTCGCGATCTCGTAGATCTCGACTCACGTCGGGGCGATCTCGTCATCGAGACCCGGGTAACTCACCTTCAGGCCCATGCTGAAGATGAGTTGTGCACGAGTCCAGTCCTTGAGCTGGTGGCTGGGGAGAGACCCCGCGCTATTCGGGCGCGACGCGAAAGTCTCCCCGGCGGCCGCCGGAGTGCCCCGACCCCGAGACCGCGGAGTATTTTCCATCCTCCGGCACGCAAGATGCTCCGGAGTTCGTGAGCAGACACGATCGAGATGAGCTTGGGAGGATCACCCGTGCACGAGCACGGACGAAGTACCCAGCGCCCGGAGCACGAGCTGGAACAACAAATGTCCCGGATCGGGGATGCAGGTTTCCCGAGCGGTCGGGCGCCGGTCAACACCTCACCCGCGGCGGGTGTCGGCGTTCTTCGTGTCGAGCACGCATGACGGAGGGGCGGCCCCGGTGTCCGGGACCGCCCCTTCGGCGTTGTCAGGTGAGGCGTG
>JBOHDD010000555.1:0-4466 GCA_050699155.1 Nocardioidaceae bacterium | reverse complement strand
GAGTCGACCGGGGCGGCGACGGTGGCCGCGCCGGGGCAGCCGTTTCGGCCACGGCTGTTCACGGTCAGCGGAACCGGAGCGGGTACGGCCGGCCGCCGGAGCCGTGCAGTCACCGAGTCCGGGCGCCGGATCGGCGCCCGGAAGCCTACGGGTGACGGCGGCCCGGTCCACCTCACGGAGACGGTGCGAGCCGCGGCACCGCATCAGGTCGGCAGAGGACGCACCTGCGGACGCATCATCGTGCACGGTGACGACCTGCGGGTCGCGACCAAGGAGGGCCACGAGTCCAACCTCGTCCTGTTCTGCGTCGACGCCTCCGGCTCGATGGCCGCACGCAAGCGCATGCAGCAGGTGAAGGCCGCGATCCTGTCGTTGCTCCTCGACGCCTACCAGCGTCGCGACAAGGTCGGCCTGGTCACGTTCCGCGCTGACAGGGCCGACCTCGCCCTCCCGCCGACACACTCGGTCGACATCGCAGCGTCCCGGCTGCACGACCTCCCGGCGGGCGGACGCACGCCTCTCGCCGAGGGCCTGCTGAAGGCCGCCGACGTGCTGCGACTGGAACGCATCCGGGACCCCCTCCGTCGGCCGCTGCTCGTGGTCGTGACCGACGGCAGGGCCACGCACGGGCCTGATGCCGTGACGAGGTCGCGCGAGGTCGCCGCACATATTGCCGACCAGCGGGTCGCCGCGTTGGCCGTCGACTGCGAGACGGGTCGCTACCGGATCGGGCTCGCGGGGGCACTGGCCGACGCGTTACGCGCGGAGTACGTCCCGCTGGGCGAGGTGAGTGCCAGCACACTGACCGCCGTCGTCCGCGGAAGACTCGCGACCAGCGAAGGGGCAGCATGATGCCGAAGGGACGGCCGGCCGTCGTACCGGACGACGGACTCACCACCCGACAGCGCCGCAACCGACCGCTGGTGATGCTGCACACCGGTGACGGAAAGGGCAAGTCGACTGCGGCCTTCGGCCTCGCCATCCGCGGCTGGAACCAAGGCTGGAACATCGGGGTCTTCCAGTTCGTCAAGTCTGCGAAGTGGCGGATCGGCGAGCAGGCGGTTCTGGCACGCCTCGGTGAGCTGCATCGCGAGAACGGCGAGGGCGGCCCGGTCGAGTGGAACAAGATGGGCTCCGGCTGGTCCTGGTCGCGCAGGAGCGGCAGCGAGGAGGACCACGCCGCCGACGCTGCGGAGGGCTGGGCTGAGATCAAACGCCGGTTCGCCGACGAGGCACACGACCTGTACGTGCTCGACGAGCTCACGTATCCGATCAGCTGGTCCTGGGTGGACATCGACGACGTCGTCGACACGCTGGCCAACCGCCCCGGCCGGCAGCACGTCGTCATCACCGGGCGCCGGGCCGACCCCAAGCTGGTCGATGCGGCCGACCTCGTCACCGACATGACGAAGGTCAAGCACCCCATGGATACCGGACAGAAGGGCCAGAGGGGCATCGAGTGGTGACCCTTCCGAGGCTGGTCGTCGCAGCACCGGCATCGGGGCACGGCAAGACCACGCTCGCCACCGGTCTGATGGCCGCATTCGCGCGCAGCGGCCTGACCGTCAGCGGCCACAAGGTCGGGCCGGACTACATCGACCCGGGGTACCACGCACTGGCCACGGGACGGCCGGGCCGCAACCTCGACCCCCACCTGGTCGGCGAGGAACGGTTGCTACCTCTGCTCCTGCACGGGGCGGCCGGTACCGACCTGGCCGTTGTCGAAGGCGTGATGGGGCTGTACGACGGACAGCTCGGCGGCAGCGGCTTCGCGTCCACCGCGCACGTCGCAACCCTGACCCGTAGCCCCGTCGTCCTCGTGGTCGACATCTCGCACGCGTCGCGCTCGATCGCAGCCGTCGTGAGGGGGATGGCCGACTTCGACCCCGGCGTCCAGATCGCGGGTGTGATTCTCAACATGGCCGGATCGCCCCGGCACGCCGACGAGGTGGTCCGGGCGATCGACCTGCCAGTGCTGGGCGTGCTCCACCGCGACGACGGGATCGTCGCGCCGTCCCGCCACCTCGGGCTGGTCCCGGCCGCGGAGCGCGACGAGGCAGCGCACACGCTGGAGACGTTGACCGACCGGATCACCCAACGCGTCGACCTGGCCGGACTGCTCGAGGTTGCGCGCTCGGCTCCCGACATCGACGCGACGGCGTGGGACCCGGCCACAGAGGTTCGCCCGGCTTCTGCAGCCGGACCCGTCGTCGCCATGGCCGGTGGCCGCGCGTTCACCTTCCGGTACGCCGAGACCGAGGAGCTGCTGCGCGCAGCCGGATGCGAGGTGGTCTCCTTCGACCCGCTGCACGACGCGGCGCTGCCGGAAGGTACGTCGGGGATCTACCTCGGTGGCGGGTTCCCGCAGGTGCATGCCTCCGGGCTCACCGCCAACGCGTCGATGCGGGCTCACCTGCACGAGGCGGTCGCGGCGGGCGTGCCCACGGTGGCGGAGTGTGCAGGTCTGCTCTACCTCTGCGAGAGCGTCGACGACGCTGCCATGGTGGGTGTGCTCGCCGCCAGGGCGAAGCTGACCCCGCGGCTGACCCTGTCCTACCGACGAGCGGTCTCCCCCGCGGACACCCTGCTGGCCTGCGCCGGTGAGGAGGTCACCGGCCACGAGTTCCACCGCAGCACGGTCACCCCGGGGTCGGGGA
Organism: Nocardioidaceae bacterium; assembly: GCA_050699155.1. Classification (GTDB taxonomy): domain Bacteria; phylum Actinomycetota; class Actinomycetes; order Propionibacteriales; family Nocardioidaceae; genus JBOHDD01. The sequence goes on along the minus strand of JBOHDD010000555.1, from coordinate 1,809 downwards.
GCACGTTCGCCTGGCGGGTCGACGGCTCTCCCGTGGGCTTCGCGTCGGCGACGGTGCACGCGTCGTACATCCACACCCACTGGGCCGGCCACCCGCATCTCGCGCAGCGCTTCTCCGACGCGGTGCACGCCGCACGGCCACACGGCGGGTCGCCGGTCACCGGGTCGGGGTCGCCCCCGGTGTCCGCGGACCTGCCTGCCGACCCGCTTTGCCACCACGGTGATGCCGAGACCGGCGACGGCCTCGTCGACTTCGCGGTGAACGTGTACGACGACCCACGGCCGGCCTGGCTGGACGATGCCCTGCGCGCGAGCCTCCACGATGTGGGCGACTACCCCACCGCAGCACCGGCCGAGCTAGCCATCGCCCACCGCCACGGCCTGCCGGCCGGACGGGTGCTCGCCACCTCCGGTGCCGCAGAGGCGTTCTCCCTGGTCGCCCGGCTGCGCGACTGGAGCCACCCCGTCGTCGTGCACCCGCAGTTCACCGAGCCGGACGTCGCGCTGACCGCGGCCGGCCATCGCCCGACCCACGTGCTGTGCGACGCCTTGGACGACTTCGCGCTCGACCCGGGCGACGTTCCGGACTGCGCCGACCTGGTCGTTGTCGGCAACCCGACCAACCCGACCGGCGTGCTCCATCCAGCCGCCACGATCCGCGCCTTGCTACGACCAGGGCGTCTCGTCATCGTGGACGAGGCCTTCCTGGACGGGGTACCCGGCGAGCGCCATTCACTGGCAGACACGCCCACGCGCGGGCTCTGTGTGGTCCGCAGCCTGACAAAGCTGTGGTCGATCCCTGGTGTCCGTGCGGGCTACGTCCTGGCCGAGCCCGTCGTGATCGAGGCCATGCGCGCGCAGCAGGTCCCCTGGTCGGTTTCGACGATCTCTGCGGCAGCGATGGTGGCCTGCTCGACCGCGACGGCTCGTGCCGAGGCCGCCCGCCGGGCACAGCAGACCACGCAACGCCGCAAGATCCTGACGGACGGCCTCGGCGAGCTCGGCGTACCCCATGTGGCAAGCGAGGCTGCCTTCGTTCTGGCTCGCCCCGGTGAGTGGGTCCGAGACGGGCTCCGCGCCTCCGGCTACGCCGTGCGCCGTGCCGACACCTTCCCCGGCCTCGGGCCGGAGTGGGTCCGGATCGCGGTACGGGCCCCAGAGCAGACCCACAAGCTCCTGGCAGCCCTGGCTGCCGAGCTCGGCTGACCGCTCCCGGACCGACACCTTGGCAACCGCGACTACCGGTGCCCTAAGGTGTCCACGACGGGCTCGCGGAAGCCGGTGGGACTCCGGCACAGTCGCGCTACTGTGACATCGCTTCGGCGGTGAAGTCAGACCCGAGGGTCCGTGTCACCCCACCAACAAGGGACGCACGCATCCCTCAGGAGGACACATGTCGCAGCAAGGCGTTGCCACCCCCGATGTCGACCTTCCGTCGATCCCCCTTCGCCAGATCGCCCCATGGGCGTTCTTCTTCGGGCTCCTCGCCCTGCTGACCCTGTTCTTCATCAGCACCGACCAGGGTGCGGTCTCCCTCTTCGCCGGCACGGCCGTGCACGAGTGGGTCCACGACGGACGCCACCTGCTCGCCTACCCCTGCCACTGAGCCCGCTCGTGACGGCACGCAGCATCTTGGTCCGCGGCCTGGTCGCCGGCCTGCTCGCCGGTGTCCTCGCCTTCGTCGTCGCTTACGAGCTGGGCGAACCGCACGTCGAGGCAGCGATCGCTCTGGAGGAGCTCGGCCACAGCCACGGCCATGCCGGGGAAGGCGCCGGGGTCTCCCGTGCCGACCAGCGCACGTGGGGACTCC
>JBOHDD010000554.1:0-3078 GCA_050699155.1 Nocardioidaceae bacterium | reverse complement strand
CCGAGACGGTCGTGCCGGAACCGCAGCGCGTTGCCGACGAGCGGAGGTGACGGCGGGCAGGGAAGATCCGTGATCGTCCGCACGCTGCCACCGTAGCCGCGCTCGGCGTCACCGCCCCTCCGCGCCGCAAGGTCGGCGTCGTAGCAGGTCACCCCGGGCGACGGTGCTGGCCGGGCCCGTCCACGAGATGAGCCGTGCCGTCAGCCGACCACAGGCACAGCGACCGTAGACGACCAGGCCTGCCGACGTCTGGTGGCAGGAGATGACCTGTAGCGGCTCGTCGTCCGGCCAGCCACAGTCGGGGCAGGCAGCGACGGAAGCGGCTGGGTGGGCCTCGCGGCACGGTTGAGGGCTGCTCATGCGGCCAGTCTGAGCCCAAGGTCGCTTGAGGTCCATCTCAAGTTTCTGTGAACTACCGTGTACTTTGGTTGCATGGTTGGTCAGTTGGACCTGCGTCGGCTGCACACCCTGCGGGTGGTGGACCAGCAGGGCACGGTGACCGCGGCCGCCGAGCTGCTGCACCTGACTCCGTCTGCGGTGTCCCACCAGCTGGCGCAGCTGGCCCGAGAGCTGGGGCTTCCGCTGCTGGAGCGGCGCGGCCGTCGGGTGTACCTCACCCCGGCCGGCCAGGCACTGGTGTCGCATGCCGACGACCTGTCCGCCCGTTGGGAACGCGCCCGTGCCGAGCTGGACGACCATTCCGGCGACCTCACCGGCCTGGTGCGCATCCACGGGTTCCCCAGTGCGGTCGCCGGTCTCCTGGTACCCGTGGTCGAGCGCCTCGCGGAGTCACATCCGGGCCTGTGCACGTCCATCCTGGAGACTGAGGGGATGCGTGGGTACGACGCCCTGCTCACCGGAGAGGCCGATGTCACGGTTGCCGTAGCCACTGCAGAGACGCCGTCGGTGCGCGAGGCGCGGTTCAGGCAGGAGCCGTTGCTGGACGAGCCGCTGGACCTCCTGGTGCCGGCCTCGCACCGGCTGGCCGGTCGCACCGACGTACCCGTCGAGGACCTGCGCGAGGACGACTGGATCGTGCCCGTCGCCGGCAGCTGTGACTTCTACGAGCTGACGCTCGCCGCCTGCACCATGGCGGGGTTCACCCCCAGGATCGCCCATCGGGCCCGGGACAACTTTGCGGTCACCGCGATGGTCGCTCGCGGCCTCGGCGTCGCGATGATCCCGCGGCTCGCGGCCGCCCAGCCCCGCGGCGACACCGTACGCATCCCCATCGGCGGCCATCCCCGTCCCTGCCGCCAGGTGATGGCGTGCACCAGGGCCGGAAGCGAGGGCCAACCCGAGATCGAGGCCGTGCTCGCGGCCCTCCGCCTCGTGGCGGGAGAGGTCTGACGTCGAGCCCGTCTCGGCTACCAGGCGAGCGAGCGAAGCGTCGTCGCGAGCACCGACGCGCCGAGGGCGCAGGAAGCGGGTGTGCTGTACTCGGCGGGGCTGTGCGAGCGTCCCTCCACGCTGGGCACGAACAACATCGCGGTGGGCAGCCGGGTGGCCATGGTCTGGCTGTCATGACCGGCACCGCTGGGGAGGTTGCGCCACGACGCGGCGCACGCGTCCGCGGACCCGCGCAGCATCGCCCGCAGATCCTCGTCGAGGTCGTGCGGTGGTGTGTCCTTCACGCGCTCGACGTGTACGTCGAGACGTCGCGCGTCGGCGACTGCCTGACACCGCTCCCGCACGGTTGCGACCAGCCGCTCCAGCACCGGTGTGCTCGGGTGCCGCAGGTCCACGGTGAACTGCACCTGACCGGGGACGACGTTGGCGCCGCCGGGCAGCACCCGCATGATGCCGACCGTGCCGACGGCCGGGTGCCCCTGCTCGACGACGACCTCCTCGACGGCCGCAGTCATCTGCGCTGCGCCCTGCAGGGCGTCGCGCCGGTCCTTCATCGCCGTGGTGCCGGCGTGGTCAGTGCTGCCCTGCACCGTGACCTCCAACCAGCTCAGCCCGGTGATCGCGTCGACGACGCCGATGTCGGTCCTGGCGTCGACCAGTGTGCGCCCCTGCTCGATGTGCAGCTCGAGAAACATGGCGAGGTCGTCCCGACCTGCCTGTGCGTACGAGCGCGGGTCGGTGCCCACGGATCGCCCCGCCGTGGCCAGGGAGATGCCCTCGGCATCGAGGAGGTCGTCGGGTTCGCCGTCCTCGACCATCCCCAGGATCGCCCGGGTGCCGAAGAAGTTGGAGTGGAACCGGCTGCCCTCCTCCTCACACAGCGAGACGACCTCGACGGGACGCCGAGGACGTCCGCCGGCCTTCGCGGCTGCCTCGACGGCAGCGATCCCGGACAGGACTCCGAGCGCACCGTCGTAGGCACCACCGTGCGTGACCGTGTCGATGTGCGAGCCGGTCAGCACACTGCCCTCGTCCTGATCGCCGTCGATCCGCCCGAACACGTTCCCCACGGGGTCCTCGTGCACGGCCAGACCCGCATCGCGCATGAACGTGGCAACGAGGTCCTGGGCTTCTCGCCATGCCGACGAGTAGAGCGGTCGGACGATCCCGCCGTCGGGGTGTGACCCCACCCGTCCCAGGGTGCTCACCAGGGCGTCCAGCCGGGCCTCGTCGACGCGGACAGGAGCCGGTTGGTCGGCGCTCGTCACTGCTGCTCCTCGGTGGCCGCGGCCGTGCGCGTCAGGATGGCGTCGATCTCGATGGCGAACCCGGGCAGGTCGGCCGGGATCGTGGTTCGGGCCGGCGGATGGTCCCCGAAGTACTCGGCGAAGAGCTCGTTCATCTGCGCGAAGTCGGCGAGGTCGCGGAGGTACACCCCGACGCGTACGGCGTCGCCGAGGGAGGCACCGGCCGCCCTGGCGATGGCCTCGAGGTTGTCGAAGGCGACGCGTGCCTGCGTCTCGAACGGTCCGTCGACGCGGGTCCCGTCGGGTCGGGTCGGTGTGACGCCGGAGCAGTAGACCACGTCACCGGCCACCACGGCCTGGGAGTACGGCCCTCCGGGCGGAGCGGCGTCCTGGGTCCTGATGATCTGCTTGGCCATCGTGTCCTGGCTCCTTGGTGGTCGGTGGCGTTCGGTGGTGCGCCTGACTGTCAGAAGACGGTGCG
>JBOHDD010000553.1:0-4074 GCA_050699155.1 Nocardioidaceae bacterium | reverse complement strand
AGCCGACGCTCGTCGTTCGCGGACTGCCCAGCGAGCTGGTGCTGTTCGCGTACGGACGCGGAGCGGTGGCCGAGGTGGAGCTCGGCGGCGACCCCGAGGCGCGGGCCGCGTTCGACCACAGCCAGCTCGGGCTCTGAGCCCACCCCTCCGGTCAGCGGACGGGATGGCCGGAGGTGGCGAGGGCGGCCTTGACGTCGCCGATCCGCAGGTCACCGAAGTGGAACACGCTGGCGGCGAGCACGGCGTCGGCTCCGGCCGCCACCGCCGGAGGGAAGTGCTCTGCCCTGCCGGCACCGCCGCTGGCGATCACCGGGATGCCGACGACCTCGCGTACGGCGCGCAGCAGCTCGATGTCGAAACCGTCACGGGTGCCGTCGGCGTCCATGGAGTTGAGCAGGATCTCGCCGGCCCCCATCTCCGCGCCACGATGCGCCCACTCCACCGCGTCGAGGCCGGCACTGCGGCTGCCGCCGTGCGTGGTGACCTCGAAGCCGGAGGGCATGCCGGCGGCACGACGCGCGTCGACCGACAGCACCAGCACCTGGGAGCCGAAGCGCTGCGCGATCTGTTCGATCACCTCCGGACGGGCGATCGCGCCGGTGTTGAGCGCCACCTTGTCGGCTCCGGCGCGCAGCAGCCGGTCCACGTCGCTCGTGTCGCGGACACCTCCGCCGACGGTCAGCGGGATGAACACCTGCTCGGCGGTGTGGCGTACGACGTCGAGCGTGGTCGCGCGACCCTGCGAGGACGCGGAGATGTCGAGGAAGGTCAGCTCGTCGGCCCCCTCGACGTCGTAGACCTCGGCCATCTCCACCGGGTCGCCGGCGTCCCGCAGCCGGGTGAAGTTGACGCCCTTGACCACGCGGCCGTCGTCGACGTCGAGGCAGGGGATCACCCGGACGGCGAGGCTCACCAGGGCCCCCCGGCGATCTCCAGCGCCTGCTCGAGGGTGAAGCTGCCCGCGTAGAGGGCCTTGCCGACGATCGCGCCCTCGACACCCTCCCCCACCATGGCGGCCAGCGCGCGGATGTCGTCGAGGCTGGAGATGCCGCCGGAGGCGACCACCGGTCTGTCGGTGCGACCGCAGACCTGTCGGAGCAGGTCGAGGTTCGGGCCCCGCAGGGTGCCGTCCTTGGTGACGTCGGTGACGACGTACCGCGCACAGCCGTCGCGCTCGAGCCGGTCGAGGACGTCGAACAGCTCTCCGCCCTCCTGCGTCCAGCCACGCGCGGCGAGCGTCGTGCCACGGACGTCGAGGCCGACCGCGATCTGGTCGCCGTGGTCCGAGATCACGCGGGCGCACCACTCGGGGTCCTCCAAGGCGGCGGTGCCGAGGTTGACCCGGGCGCAGCCGGTTGACAGCGCTGCCCGCAGGGAGTCGTCGTCCCGGATGCCGCCGGACATCTCCACCCGGATGTCGAGCTTGCCGACCACCTCGGCGAGCAGCTCCCGGTTGGCGCCGCGCCCGAAGGCGGCGTCGAGGTCGACAAGGTGGACCCACTCGGCACCGGCCCGCTGCCAGGACAGGGCCGCGTCCAGCGGTGCGCCGTACGACGTCTCGCTGCCGGCTGCACCCTGCACGAGTCGGACCGCCCGACCGTCGGCCACGTCGACCGCGGGAAGGAGCTCGAGTCTGGACATGCCGCAAACCCTACGGGCATCAGGTACGCCGACTGAGCACGACACCGACCAGGGACAGTGCCGCGAACACCGCGGTGGCGACGGCATGGCTGCCGGTGTGCGCGGTCAGCAGGGACCCGGCCGCCGGTGACAGTGCGATCGCGGCGATGATCGGCACCGAGAAGCTGCCGTTGAGAGCCCCGAAGTTCCTGGTCCCCCAGCGGTCAGCCACCGCGGTGGCCTGCAGCAGCGTGTACGCGCCCCGGACGGCCCCGGCGAGGATGGCGGCAGCCACGAGGGCGACGGCCGGCCCGGGCAGGACGGCGAGCAGGGCCAGGGAGACGGCCGCAGAGCCCCCGATCGCGGCCGTCACGGCACCGGGCCTGCTGTTCCGGTGCAGGGCCGCGAAGACCAGCCGGCCCAGGACCTGCCCCGCGCCCACCAAGCCGAACACCGTTGCGGCCGCCGAGTAGCTGAACCCCCGGTCGGTCAGCAGGGGGATCAGGTTGAGCGTCACGGCGTACAGCCCGAGCCCGGTCAGGGTGAGCGAGACCTGCAGCAACACGAAGCGCCGGCTGCGGATCACCGACCGGATGGCACGGCGCTCGTGCTGGTCGACCTTGATCACGTGACCCGGCCAGGGCGGTGTCAGGAACAGCGCGTGCAGCGGGATCGTGACCACGGCGTACACCACCGTCAGCACCAGGTAGCTGCTCCGCCAGCCCATCTGCTCCACCAGCGCCGCCGTGATCGGCGCGAAGATCGTGGAGGCGAGGCCGGCCACGAGGGTGAGGATCGTCAGCGGCCAGGTGCGCGCCTCGCCGTACCAGCGCGTGATCGCGGTGAACGCAGGCGGGTAGAGCGCGGCCGACTGCGCCAGGCCGATCACCAGCCAGGAGACGAAGAAGGTCGGCAGGTTCGGGGACCAGGCGACCATCAGCAGCCCGAGCACGCCGACCACGGAGCCCGCCGTCATCACCAGTCGCGGCCCGACGCGATCCAGCAGCCGGCCGACGCCGGCTCCGGCCACCGCGGACAGCAGCAGGCTGGTGGAGAATGCGGTGAAGACCAGGCTGTGCGACCAGCCGGTTGTCTCGGTGATGGACCCTGCTGCGACGGGGAGCGCGTAGTACAGGACACCCCAGCTGGTGATCTCCGTGAGGCACAACGCGACGACGGCCCGGCGCAGCCGGTGGTCTCTCGCGGGCGAAGTGCGCACACCTGTCACATTCGTACGCTCTCACGAACGCCCGGTCGGAGTTCGACGATGTTGTTGCTGTCGAGACGACCCCAGGAGTGCAAGAGCTCCATCAACCGCCGACGGCGGACAGGAGCGCGACGAGTCGCTCGAACTCGGCAGGTGCGGGAAGGGTCTCGGCGGTCAGCACACGCGTGCGCGAGCCGTCGGCGTGCCTGACCGTGACGTCGAGGGTCCGCAGGTCGCAGCAGGGTACGGCGCCCTCCGGGAGATGGTTGCCGTCGAACCGGCGCACGGCCGCGCTGTCGGCCAGCCGGAGGATGCGGTTCAGCTCAACCTCGCCGAGCCCTTCGGGTGGGTCGTTTCGACGCACCTCGTGTACGTCGCTGACCCCCTGGATGCCACCGCTCACCTCGACGCGGACCACGGACGGCACGTCCGGCAGCGCTCCCTGATCGTCGCCGGCCGACGTCTGGGTGCCGGCGTCCTCGGCAGCGCAGCCCACCGACATCGCGAGCGACACCGCGAGCGCGAGCCCGAGAAGCAGCCATGCCTTCATGTCGCTCCGACGTCCGTCGGGCCCATCGGGTTCCACCCCTCACCCGAGAGTCTGCACCCAGCTGCGCAACAGCTGCGCGCCCGCGTCGCCGGACTTCTCGGGGTGGAACTGGGTGGCGCAGAGGGGGCCGTTCTCCACCGCCGACACGAACCGGCCCTCGCCGTACGCCGTCCACGACACGTACGGCCGCGGGAAGGGGTCGTGCGCCTCGAGGTCCCACGACCGCGCCGCATAGGTGTGCACGAAGTAGAACCGCTCCTCCTCGACTCCCGCGAGGAGCCGGGAGCCGGCAGCGACCTGCACGGTGTTCCATCCCATGTGCGGGAGCACCGGAGCGGCCAACCGGTCGACCGTGCCCGGCCACTCCGCGCACCCCGGCGTGACCACGCCGTGCTCACGACCGGTCGCGAAGAGGACCTGCATACCGACACAGATGCCCAGCACGGGGCGGGAACCGGCCAGTCGCCGGCCGATCAGCTCGGGCCCCTTCACGTCGTGCAGCCCCTGCATGCACGCGGCGAAGGCGCCGACCCCGGGCACCACGAGCCCGTCGGCATCCAGCACGGCGCGGTAGTCCGCGGTGACGACCACGCTCGCACCGGCGCGGACCAGCGCGCGTTCGGCCGACCGCAGGTTGCCCGAACCGTAGTCGAGCACGACCACGTGCGGCTGGGTCACAGGGTGCCCTTCGTGCTCG
>JBOHDD010000552.1:0-2271 GCA_050699155.1 Nocardioidaceae bacterium | reverse complement strand
GAGCTGCACTTCTACGGGGCGTCCTACGGCACGTTGCTGGGTTCGACGTACGCCGACCTCTTCCCGAAGCGCGTTGGTGTGATGGTGCTCGACGGCGCAGTCGACCCATCGATGTCGTTCCTGCGGTCCAGCCTCGAGCAGGCAGCTGGCTTCCAGACCGCGGTTGACGCCTACCTCGAGTACTGCGTGCAGCAGGGCGACTGCCCGCTCGGTGAGTCGGTCCCGGACGCCAGACGGGGTCTGATCGAGCTGCTCCGCTCCATCGACGAACAGCCGCTGCCCGGCTCCGGTGGTCGCGACCTCACCATCGGCACCGCCGTGCTCGGCGTGTGGCTGCCGTTGTACGCCCCCGAGCTGTGGCCGACACTGACCGACGCTCTGTCGAGCGCGGCCGACGGCAACGGCGCGGAGCTCCTGCGGCTGGCCGACTTCTACACCTCCCGAGGTCGGGACGGCTACCAGGACAACTCGATCGAGGCCCTGTATGCCGTCAACTGCCTGGAGGAGATACCCAACCGCGGCGCGGCGGAGGTGCAGCGCCTGCTGCCCCGTTTCCAGAAGGCGTCCCCGGTCTTCGGTGCCGTGTTCGCATGGGGGCTGCTGGGCTGCGGTGACTGGCCGGTGGAGGTGGCCGAGAAGGCGCCGAAGATCGACGCGCCGGGTGCTCCGCCGATCGTGGTGGTGGGTACGACGCGGGACCCGGCAACGCCGTACTCCTGGGCCGTCGCGCTCGCCGACCAGCTGCGCTCCGGCGTGCTGGTGACCCACGTCGGCGACGGGCACACAGGGTTCGGCCGTGGTAGCGACTGTGTCGACCGGGCCATCAACGACTTCTTCGCCGAGGGCACCGTCCCCGAGGACGGACTGCGCTGCTCCTGAGCGTTAGGGTGAGCGCACGTACGCGGAGGAGAGGTGCAGATGCCTGGCCGGCAACCCACCGTCTACCTGCACATCGGTGTCGCCAAGACCGGTACGACCTACCTGCAGGCCCTGCTGTGGCACAACCGCCGGTCGCTCGAACGAGAGGGGTTGCGGTATCCCGGCTCTCTGCCCGGTGACCACTTCCGCGCCTCGGTAGACCTTCGGCAGACTCCGTTCGCCGGGGAGACCGAGACCATGGTGCCGGGTGCCTGGGACGCCGTGGCCAGGTCCGCGGTGTCGGCTCCCGACCGGGCGGTCATCTCGCACGAGACGCTGACCCGCACCACCCTCGACCAGGTGCGCCGCGCCGCTGACTCCCTGCGCCCCGCCGAGACACATCTCGTCGTCACGGTCCGCGACCTCGGGCGGCAGCTGCCCGCCGTGTGGCAGGAGCAGGTGAAGAACCGCGGGGTGACCAGATACGAACGCTTCCTGCGCGACATCGCCGAGCGTCCACGCACGCGCCGCTACCGGCACTTCTGGCAGGCACAGGACATCCTCGACGTCCTCGAGCGCTGGTCGATCGCGGTACCGGCCGAGCGGGTGCACATCATCACGGTTCCGCAGCCGGGGTCGTCCCCCGGGCTGCTGTGGGAGCGGTTCGCATCGGTGGTCGGCGTGAACGCCTCGTCGGTGGATCCGCATGTGCAGACGGCCAACGCCTCTCTCGGTGTAGCCGAGGCCGAGCTGCTACGGCGGATGAACCGCAGCCTGCGGGAGCGGATGGACTGGGCGACCTACGAGCAGGAGGTCAAGGTCGGGTTGGCCAGCCGCCTAGCCGCGCGGGAGGACGCCGCCCGGCTGATGGTGCCGCACGAGCACCGGGGGTGGGTCGGTGAGCGCGCCGAGCAGATGATCGGTGGCCTGCGCAAGGGCGGGTACGACGTCGTGGGCGACCTCGAGGACCTTCGGCCGGTCTTCGACGAGCGGCCGGTGGTCATGCCCAGAGAGATCTCCGCACGTCAGCTGGTGGAGATCGCCGGCGAGTGCGTCGGTGACCTGGTCGCCGACAACGTGGCACAGCGACGGACGGCGTTCCATGCGCCGGGCGTAAACAGACCCGTCGGCCGCATCCTGCGGCGGGTGCGGGCCCGCGTCACCGGTGGTTGAACCGGTCACGCGTCGACCACAGGGCCCACCGCGCCCGTGCCCGCAGGTCCGCCCGTGGGGGCTCTGGCGCCGGCGGAACCTCACCGAGCTGTTCGCGCAGCTGTCGGATCCTGGTCCGTTGGCGTCCTGCGATCCGGAGCAGCATCGCGGTGGACTTGATCGCGATCGGCAGCATCCGTTTCCCGCGGATCGCGTGAGTGGCGACGTACCCCTCATGGTCCTCTGGTCGCGGCATCAGCT
>JBOHDD010000551.1:0-5161 GCA_050699155.1 Nocardioidaceae bacterium | reverse complement strand
GGCTCAGTGGCCGCGGCGACGCTGCAGCGACCCGCCGGCGAACACCAGCAGCAGCGCGGACGCGAACATCAGCGTCCCGACCACGTTGACCTGTGGTGGGATGCCGCGCTGCGCGGAGCCCCACACGTACATCGGGAACGTGATCGTGGTGCCGTGGTTGAAGTTGGTGATGATGAAGTCGTCGAACGACAGCGAGAAGCTCAGCAACGCGGCGGCGAGCACTCCGGGGAAGACCAGCGGGAAGGTCACCCGCCAGAACGTCTGCCACTCGTTGGCGTACAGGTCCATCGCGGCCTGCTCGAACGTCGTGTCCATGCCCTGCAGCCGGGCCTTCACCGTCACCACCACGAACGAGACGCAGAACATGATGTGCGCGACCAGGATCGACCAGAAGCCGAGCTGACCGGACAGCCCGGCCGCGGTGAACAGTGCCAGCAGGGACGACCCCATCACGACCTCGGGGGTCGCCATCGGCAGGAAGATCAGCACGTTGGTCGTCGAGCGCCCACGGAACCTGTGACGCACCAGGGCGAACGACATCAGGGTGCCCAGGACGGTCGCGACCAGGGTGGCCAGCAGCCCGATCTGGAGGCTCTTGACGACGGACCCGCACAGGCCGGCGGGACCACAGGGGTCCAGCCAGTTGCCCCAGGTGAAGCCCTGGTACTCGTACGCCAGCCGGCTGACCGGGTCGTTGAACGACATCAGCAGGACGAAGCCGATCGGCAGCAGCAGGTACAGCATCGCGAGCATGCCCAGGAAGAGCACCAGATGCTCACCGACCCAGCGCCCCACGCGGTTCAGCACGCCCCCGTCCATCAGACCAGGTCCTCCGTGTTCGCCCGCCGTACGTAGAGCATCACCAGCAGCACGATCGCGGCCATCAGCACCACCGAGCAGGCCGCGGCCGTCGGGAAGTCGAGCTGCACCAGGAAGGCGTTGTTGATGACGTTGCCGATGGTGTACTGCTCAGGGCTGCCGAGCAGCTGCGTGTTGATGTAGTCACCGGCTGCGGGGATGAACGTGAGCAGGGTGCCGGCCACCACTCCGGGCATCGACAGCGGAAGGGTGATCTTGCGGAAGGAGGTGAGGCTGTTGGCGTACAGGTCGCTGCCGGCCTCGATCAACCGCAGGTCGACCTTCTCCAGCGACGCGTACAGCGGCAACACCATGAACGGCAGGAAGTTGTAGGTCAGGCCGGCCACCACAGCCACCGACGTGGCCAGCAGCCGGCCGTCGCCGGCCACCAGTCCGGCCGACTGCAGCGTCTGGACGACGAAGCCGTTGTCGGACAGGATCGACTTCCAGGCCAGTGTGCGCACCAGGAAGCTGGTGAAGAACGGCGCGATCACCAGCACCAGCATGACGTTCTTCCACCGGCCCGCCTTGAAGGCGATCGCGTACGCCAGCGGGTAGCCGATCACCAGCGCGAGGATGGTGGCGCTCCCGGCGTACAACAGGGACCTGAGGAAGTGCTCCTGGTAGGTGGCGACGGCGTCCAGGTAGTTGGGGAACGACCAGGTCATCGCGTACCCGGTGTCGAGCGAGCCGTCGGGGTCGTAGAGCGACGTCGCCACCAGCTGGATGGTGGGAACCGCGAAGAACAGCAGCAGCCACGCCATCCCGGGCAGCAGCAACAGGTAGCCGACCTTGGATCCCTTGCCCTTGGGCTGGTCCGGGGTCTCGGACTGCTCCTCGCCGGTGCGCGCGACCACGGTCACGACGTCGCCCCCACCGCCGCCCGCTCGGCGTAGGTCTCGTCACCGGCATGGATGTCCTGGGTGCCGTCCAGCAGGAAGGTGTGCTCGCGTGCCCAGCGCAGCTCCACGTCCTGGCCGGTGGACAACGGGACACGGGCGCCGGTGTTCTGCTCGAAGACCATCAGCTCCTGCGCCCCGGAGCCGACCCGCACGAGGTACTGCGTGCTGGTTCCGGTGAAGCTGACGTCGCTGACCACGCCACCGGCCAGGCGGTTACCGCCGCCGTCCTCCTCCGTCCCGGCAGCCGCCAGGTGAATCTTCTCCGGGCGTACGCCGACGAGCACGTCACCGGACTGTGCGCGGGCGCGCTCGCGAAGCACGCCGACACGTTGACCGGCGATGTCGACGACCAGGAGCTCTCCGACCTTGTCGACCACGCGTCCGGGCACCAGGTTGGACTGGCCCAGGAAGTTGGCCACGAACGTCGTCGCCGGATGCTCGTACAGCTCACCGGGCGGGCCCATCTGCTCGATCACGCCGGCGTTCATCACCGCGATGGTGTCGGCCATCGTCATGGCCTCCTCCTGGTCGTGGGTGACGTGCACGAAGCTGATCCCGATCTCGGTCTGGATGCGCTTGAGCTCGATCTGCATCTGCCGTCGCAGCTTGAGGTCGAGGGCGCCCAGGGGCTCGTCGAGCAGCAGCACCTGGGGCCGGTTGATCAGTGCCCTGGCAAGCGCCACCCGCTGCTGCTGACCACCGGAGAGCTGACCCGGCCGGCGGCGCTCGTAGCCGCCCAGCTCGACCAGGTCGAGGATCTCCCGCACCTTCTCCCGGATGCCGTCCGCCTTGCGGCGACGCAGGCCGAAGGCGACGTTCTCGTAGATGTCGAGGTGCGGGAACAGCGCGTAGCTCTGGAACACGGTGTTGACCGGGCGCCGGTAGGGCCGTAGCCGGGTGATCTCGTCACCGCCGAGGGTGATGCTCCCGCGGGTGGGCTCCTCGAGCCCGGCCACCATCCGCAGGGTGGTCGTCTTGCCGCACCCGGAGGGGCCCAGCAGGGCGAAGAACTCGCCGCCGGCGACGGTCAGGTCGAGCGAGTCCACTGCGGTGAAGGCGCCGAACCGCTTGGTCAGGCCTTCCATCACCAGGTCGGCTCCTCCCCCGGCGACAGAGCGCGCACCCATCGCGATCAGGCCCCGATCACCGCGGCGAACTGGCCCTGGTAGTCCTGCTCCTGCTGCTGTGTCAGGGTCATGAAGTCGTAGGTGTTGGCCAGCATGGCGTCGTCGGGGAAGATCAGGGTGTTCGCGGCCAGGCTGGGGTCGATCTTGGTCATCTCCTCCTGCGCCCCTTCGACCGGGCAGATGTAGTTGACCCATGCAGCGAGCTGGGCGGCCACCTCGGGCTGGTAGTAGTAGTTCATCATCGTCTCGGCGTTCGTCTTGTGCGTGGCCTTGTTGGGGACCAGCATGTTGTCGCTCCACAGCGACAGGCCCTCCTCCGGCGCGACGAACTTGATGTCGGGGTTGTCGAACTGCAGCTGGATGACGTCACCGGACCAGGCCTCGGCGGCGACCACGTTGCCCTTGACGAGGTCCTGGGCGTACTCGTTGCCGGTGAACGCACGGATCTGCCCGGCGTCGACCGTCCGCTGCAGCCGCTCGGTGGCCTGCGTGAACTCGTCGTCGGTGAAGTCCTCCGGGTTCGCGCCGACCAGCAGCAGCATGAACAGCATCGTGTCCGCCATCTCGGACAGGAGGCTGACCTTGCCCTTGAGGTCGGGCCGGGTGAGCAGTTCGTCGAAGCTGCGCACCTCCTTGGTCAGCTTGGAGTTGTACGCGATACCGGTCAGGCCGCTCTGCCACGGCACGCCGTACTCCCGGTTGGGGTCCCACGGCGGGCTCTTCAGGTTCTGCACCAGGTTGGCGTCGACGTTGGGCAGGTTCGCCTTGTCGAGCTTCTGGATCCAGCCGAGGTCGACCATCCGCGCGGCCATGTAATCGGTCAGCACGAACACGTCCCGCCCGGTGGGCTCACAGGCGGCGAGCTGGTTGCGCACGATGCCGAAGAACTCAGCGTTGTCGTTGACGTCGGTGACGTACTCGACGGTGATCCCGGTCTGTTTCTGGAACCGCTCGAGCGTGGGGTAGATCGTCTGCTGCGCGCCGTTGCGCTTCACCTTGGCCTCGTCGATGTACAGCGGCCAGTTCGAGAAGTGCAGCGTCTTCTGGCGCTTGGACAGGTCGGTGCTCTGGCAGGACTGCGCCGTCTGGCTGGCACCCTCGGTGCCGCAGCCGGCCAGCAGCCCGCCGCCGGCGACCGCCAGGGCGCCGGTGGACGCGGCGCGCAGGAGCGTCCGGCGGCTCAGCGGGTCCGCCGGCAGGCGCGTCGGCGCCATCGGGCGGCGACGGTTGCTCATGGGAGGTCTCCTAGCATGTCGGACGTGGAGGATACTGTCAGAGTGTCCTGAGGCGCACAAGCGATTCCGTTGCAACAATCTGATTTCACCACGGATTCGTCAGCGGTTGGTTGCCTTTTGTGCAGATGAGCGCAAGGATTCTCGGGTGGTGAACAGATCCGGGAAGAGCGAGCACAACGGCTACCGCCTCGACGACGTGTCCAAGGCGATCATCGAGCAGCTGCAGCAGGACGGACGCCGCGCCTACGCCGCGATCGGCAAGGTGGTGGGCCTCTCCGAGGCGGCGGTGCGCCAACGGGTGCAGCGCCTGCTCGAGCAGGGCGCGATGCAGATCGTGGCCGTCACCGATCCCCTCGAGCTCGGCTTCCATCGGCAGGCGATGGTCGGTATCAAGGCCGAGGGTGAGCTCGAGACGATCGCGGACAGGCTCGCCGAGATGGACGAGATCGACTATGTCGTGATCACCGCCGGAGCGTTCGACCTGCTCGCCGAGGTGGTCTGCGAGAGCGACGAGCACCTGCTGGACATCCTGTCCAACCGGATCCGCACCATCCCCGGTGTCAGGGGGACCGAGAGCTTCGTCTACCTCAAGCTGCGCAAGCAGACGTACTCGTGGGGCGTCCGCTGACTCCCAGCACGCCGTCCACGTCGCTGTGGCAGGCAACCACTCCCGAGGTCCCCTGTCCCCGACCGCCGCTGCCCGGTGACGCGGACGCCGACGTCGTGGTCGTCGGTGCCGGCTTCACCGGGCTGTGGACCGCCTACTACCTCGCCTGCGCCGACCCGAGCCTGCGAGTGACCGTCCTCGAGGCCGAGAGCGTCGGCTTCGGGGCGTCCGGCCGTAACGGCGGCTGGTGCTCCGCACTGTTCCCCGCCTCGATCGTCAGGCTGGCCGAGATGGGCGGACGGGATGCCGCGCTGCGGATGCAGCAGGCGATGCGGGACACGGTGGACGAGGTCGGCCGGGTGGTACGGGGAGAGGGCATCGACGCGCACCTCACCAAGGGCGGCACGATCGCCCTGGCCCGCTCACCGGCCC
>JBOHDD010000550.1:0-4016 GCA_050699155.1 Nocardioidaceae bacterium | reverse complement strand
CCGACAAGGCGCCGATCCCGTCGCTGCTGCTGACCGCCGCCGTGCACCACCACCTGGTCCGGGAGAAGACCCGCACCCGGGTCGGCCTGTTGGTCGAGGCCGGCGACGTGCGCGAGGTGCACCACGTCGCGCTGCTGATCGGCTACGGCGCTGCGGCGGTCAACCCGTACCTCGCGATGGAGAGCGTCGAGGACCTCGTCCGTCGCGGCGTCTTCATCAGTGACGTCGAGCCCGAGGTCGCCGTCAGGCAGCTGGTCAAGGCACTCGGCAAGGGTGTCCTCAAGGTGATGAGCAAGATGGGCGTCTCGACGGTGGCGTCGTACACCGGTGCCCAGATCTTCGAGACCGTGGGCCTGTCCCAGGAGCTCGTCGACCGCTACTTCACGGGTACGACCACCAAGCTCGGCGGTGTCGGTCTCGACGTACTCGCCGAGGAGGTGCTGATGCGGCACCGCAAGGCATACCCGGTCGACGGCATCCCGAGCGCGCATCGTGAGCTCGAGATCGGCGGCGAGTACCAGTGGCGGCGGGAGGGTGAGCCGCACCTGTTCGACCCGGAGAGCGTGTTCCGCCTGCAGCACTCGACGCGCACCGGGCGCTACGACATCTTCAAGAAGTACACCCATGCGGTGGACGAGCAGTCGCGCCGCCTGATGACGCTGCGCGGCCTCTTCAGGTTCAGGGAGGGCGTACGCCCGCCGGTGCCGATCGACGAGGTCGAGCCGGTGTCGGAGATCGTCAAGCGGTTCTCCACCGGCGCGATGTCGTACGGCTCCATCAGCAAGGAGGCGCACGAGACCCTCGCGATCGCGATGAACCGGCTGGGCGGCAAGTCCAACACGGGTGAGGGTGGCGAGGACGCCGACCGGCTGCGCGACCCGGAGCGTCGCAGCGCGATCAAGCAGGTGGCCTCCGGTCGGTTCGGTGTGACCGCGGACTACCTGACCAACTCCGCCGACATCCAGATCAAGATGGCCCAGGGCGCCAAGCCCGGTGAGGGCGGCCAGCTCCCGGGCAACAAGGTGTACCCGTGGATCGCCGACACGCGGCACTCGATGCCGGCGGTGGGGCTGATCTCGCCGCCGCCGCACCACGACATCTACTCCATCGAGGACCTCAAGCAGCTGATCCACGACCTGAAGAACGCCAACCCCTCGGCCCGGATACACGTGAAGCTGGTGTCGGAGGTCGGCGTGGGAACCGTCGCCGCCGGGGTCTCGAAGGCGCACGCCGACGTGGTGCTGATCTCCGGGCACGACGGCGGCACCGGCGCCGCCCCGCTGACGTCGCTGAAGCACGCCGGCGGTCCGTGGGAGCTCGGGCTGGCCGAGACCCAGCAGACGCTGCTGCTCAACGGACTGCGCGACCGGATCGTGGTGCAGACCGACGGCCAGCTCAAGACCGGCCGCGACGTGGTCATCGCCGCGCTGCTCGGTGCCGAGGAGTTCGGCTTCTCCACCGCTCCGCTGGTGGTCTCCGGCTGCATCATGATGCGCGTCTGCCACCTCGACACCTGCCCGGTGGGTGTGGCCACCCAGAACCCCGTGCTGCGCAAGCGCTACGAGGGCCAGGCGGAGTTCGTGGTGAACTTCTTCGAGTTCGTGGCGGAGGAGGTCCGCGAGTACCTCGCCGCGATGGGGTTCCGCAGCGTCGACGAGGCGGTCGGCCACGCGGACATGCTCGACGTCGAGCCGGCGGCCACACACTGGAAGGCCAAGGGACTGGACCTCAGCCCGATCCTGTACACGCCCGAGCTGCCCGAGGGTGCGTCGCGACACCAGGTGGTCGACCAGGACCACGGCCTGGACAAGGCGCTCGACAACAAGCTCCTCCGTCTGTGCGAGGACGCCCTCGAGCGAGGTGACCCCGTCCGGGCCCAGCTCGACATCCGCAACGTCAACCGGACCGTCGGCACCATCCTCGGGCACGAGCTGACCAAGCGGCACGGACCCGAGGGCCTGCCGGACGAGACGGTCGACCTCACGTTCACCGGCAGCGCCGGGCAGTCGTTCGGGGCGTTCGTCCCGTGTGGTGTGACCCTGCGCCTGGAGGGCGACGCCAACGACTACCTGGCGAAGGGGCTGTCCGGTGGCCGCATCGTGCTCCGGCCGGACCGCTCGGCGCGGTTCGCGGCCGAGCAGCAGATCATCGCCGGCAACGTGATCGCGTACGGCGCGACGAGCGGCGAGCTCTTCATCCGCGGTCAGGTCGGGGAGCGGTTCTGTGTCCGCAATTCAGGTGTCACCGCGGTCGTGGAGGGCGTCGGCGACCACGGGTGTGAGTACATGACCGGCGGTGAGGTGGTCGTCCTGGGGCCGACGGGCCGCAACTTCGCCGCGGGGATGTCCGGAGGTGTTGCCTACGTGCTTGACCTGGACGCCAACCGGGTCAACCCCGAGCTGGTCGAGCTCGCCCCGCTCGGTGACGAGGCTGCCGCCCGCGTGCACGACGTCGTACGCCGGCATCACGAGGAGACGGGCTCGGTGGTCGCCGGTGCCCTGCTCGAGAACTGGGCCGCGACACGGGCACGGTTCACCGAGGTGATGCCCCGCGACTTCCGGCGGGTGCTCGACGCCAAGGCCGACGCCGAGCGCGAGGGCCTCTCGGAGGAGGAGAAGACGGCACGGATGATGGGAGCTGTCGATGGCTGACCCGAAGGGCTTCCTGAACACGCCCCGTGAGGTGGCCGGGAAGCGGCCCGTCGAGGAGCGTGTGGGCGACTGGCACGAGGTCTATCCCGACGACGCCGGCCGTGTCCTGCTGCCGATCATCACCAAGCAGGCGGGTCGCTGCATGGACTGCGGCATCCCCTTCTGCCACCAGGGCTGTCCGCTCGGCAACCTGATCCCCGAGTGGAACGACCTGGTCTGGCGCGACGACTGGGAGGCCGCGATCGAGCGGTTGCACGCCACCAACAACTTCCCGGAGTTCACCGGACGGCTGTGCCCGGCGCCCTGCGAGCCCGCCTGCGTGCTCGCCATCAACCAGGAGCCGGTGACGATCAAGTACGTCGAGGTGTCGATCATCGACCGGGCCTGGGACGACGGCAACGTCCGCCCGCAGCCGCCGGAGTACCTCAGCGGCAAGACGGTGGCCGTGGTCGGGTCAGGGCCGGCCGGGCTTGCCGTCGCCCAGCAGCTCACCCGCGCGGGCCACACGGTCGCGGTGTACGAGCGTGCGGACCGGATCGGGGGGCTGCTGCGGTACGGCATCCCCGAGTTCAAGATGGAGAAGCGGCACGTCGAGCGCCGCGTCGACCAGATGCGGCGGGAGGGCACGGTCTTCCGCACCGGCATCGACATCGGCGACACGATCACCGGCGACCAGCTGCGTGAACGCTACGACGCCGTCGTGCTCGCGGTGGGTGCGACCGCCTGGCGTGACCTGCCGGCGCCCGGCCGGGAGCTGGACGGCATCCACCAGGCGATGGCGTACCTCCCGCAGTCGAACCGCGCGTCGCTCGGCGAGGACGTCGAGAACCAGATCGTGGCCACCGACAAGCACGTGGTGATCATCGGTGGCGGCGACACCGGCGCCGACTGCCTGGGCACGGCGCACCGCCAGGGTGCCGCCTCGGTGACGCAGCTGGAGATCATGCCGGAGCCGGGTGAGACGAGACCGGACCACCAGCCGTGGCCGACGTACCCGATGATCATGCGCGTCTCCCCGGCGCACGAGGAGGGCGGCGAGCGGGTGTACGCCGTGTCGACCGAGCAGTTCCTCGGCGACGACCACGGCAACGTCCGTGCCCTTCGGATCGCCGACGTGGAGAACAAGGACGGCAGGTTCGAGCGGGTGCCGGGCACCGAGCGCGAGATCCCGGCCGACCTGGTGCTGTTCGCGATGGGCTTCACCGGCCCCGAGCAGGGCGGCCCGCTCGACCAGCTCGGCGTCGATATCGACGAGCGCGGCAACATCTCGCGCGACTCGTCGTACATGTCCTCCGAGCCGGGCGTGTTCGTGGCCGGGGACTGCGGTCGCGGGCAGTCCCTGATCGTGTGGGCGATCGCCGAGGG
>JBOHDD010000549.1:0-6383 GCA_050699155.1 Nocardioidaceae bacterium | reverse complement strand
CGCCTCGACCGCGGCGGCGGCGTAGTCGTGTCCGTCGACGTGCTCGCCGGCGACGGCCACGAACAGCCCGCCCGCCTCCGGAACCCTGGAGTCCACGAACGCCGCGCCGGTGACGCGCACCGACGTGTCGTGGGCCTGCGAACCGCCACCCTCCCGCGACTCCACCCGGCCTCCCACCGCCTCGGCGATCTCGGCGAGTGTCATCGGGATCATCGGCCACCTCGGGCAGTGGACGGGCCGATCGACTCCAGCGCCTCCAGTGTGACCAGCCGGTCGTCGAACGGGTGCACGACGCCGGCGATCTCCTGGCCCTGCTCGTGGCCCTTCCCCGCGACCAGCACGCAGTCGTCGGGACCCGCCATCGCGATCGCCTCGTGGATGGCCGTGCGCCGGTCCCCGACCTCCAGCAGCTCGGCGCGCTCGTCCTCGGTGACCTGACGTGCGCCGTCCAGCATCTCGGCACGGATCGCCGCGGGGTCCTCGGTGCGCGGGTTGTCGTCGGTGACGATGAAAACGTCGGACAGCCGCGACGCGGCTGCTCCCATCATCGGGCGCTTGCCGCGGTCTCGGTCCCCGCCCGCGCCGAGCACCGTGATGACCCGCCCGGGTGTCACCGTGCGCAACGCCGACAGCACTGCGGCAACCGCGTCCGGCTTGTGCGCGTAGTCGACGACCGTGACGAAGTCCTGGCCGATGTCGACCCGCTCGATCCGGCCCGGTACGCCGGTGAGCACCGCCAGTCCCTCCACCACCCGGTCGAGCGGGTAGCCCGCCTCCACCAGGGTGGCGATCGCGGCAAGCGAGTTGGCCACGTTGAACGGTCCGGGCATCCCGACACCTGCCTGGTGCCGGGAGCCGTCGGGGGCGACGACCACGAAGTCGGCGCCGTCGGCGCGCAGCCGCACGTCCTCGACCCGCCAGTCCGCGGGCCCGCCCTCGGCCGAGAACGTCCTCATCGGGATCTCCGCGCGCTCCAGCAGCCGTCGTCCGAAGGGGTCACCGACGTTGACCAGGCCCCTGCGGGCACGGTCGGGCGTGAACAGCGCGGCCTTGGCGTCGAAGTAGTCCTCGACGTCGCGGTGGAAGTCCAGATGGTCGCGTCCGAGGTTGAGGAAGACCGCCAGGTCGAACACCACGCCGTCGACACGGCCCATCACCAGCGCATGGCTGGAGACCTCCATCGCACATACGTTGATCCGCTGCTCCCGCATCAGCGCGAACAGGCCGTGCAGCTCCGGAGCCTCCGGCGTGGTGAGGGTGGTCTTGACGAACCGGCCGTCGAGACGCGTGCCGACGGTCCCGATCACACCACTCGCGGCACCGGCACCGCGCAGACCCGCCTCGCACATGTACGTCGTGGTGGTCTTGCCGTGCGTGCCGGTGATCCCGATGGTGGTCATTGCCGCCGCCGGGTCGCCGTACAGGCGTGCGGCGAGCCTGCCGAGGACCGAGCGCGGCCGCTCGACCACGCAGCAGGGCACCTCGGGGTCACCCAGCAGATCGACCAGCAGGTCGACACCCGCGGAGTCGGTCAGGATGGCCGCCGCGCCGGACTCCACCGCGCCGCGGGCGAACTGGGCGCCGTGCGCGCGACTGCCCGGGAGTGCGGCGTAGAGGTCGCCCGGCGTGACCTGGCGTGAGTCCAGCGTCAGCCCGGTGACCTCGACGTCGGCGCCCCGGACCACGCCGTCCACCCAGGTGGCGACGGTCTGGATGCTCACCGGTGCCGTCCGCGGACGCGCGAGGACGAGAGGCGGTTCGGCATCGGGCAGGTCAGCAGGCACGGCGTGAGGCTACCGGCGGTCACCAGGTGGTCGGGAGTTTGGGGGGCTTGGACCCGGTGGGCGCGACGCCGTACTTCTGCAGGGCGTAGCTGGTCACGTCGTGGAAGACCGGACCGCCCGCGGAGCCGCCGCCGTCACCGCTGGAGGGGTCCTGCAGTACGACGTAGGTCAGGAACCTCGGGTCGTCGGCCGGAGCGAAACCGCCGAAGGAGATGGTGTACCCGTTGTAGCCACCGGTCTGGGGGTCCACGCGCTGCGCCGTACCGGTCTTCCCGGCGACGCGGTAACCGGGGATCGCGGCGGTCGGCGCGGTGCCGTCCGGCGCCGTGACCATCTCCATCATCGCCGTCACCTTGCGTGCGGCCTCCGCGCTGACCACGCGCCGGCGGTCCGTCGGCGAGGTCGGCGTGAGGTTGCCCTGCTGGTCGACGAACCCCTTGACCAGCGTCGGGTCGATGCGGACACCGCCGTTGGCGACGGTCGCCAGGGCGGAGGCCATCTGCACCGCAGTCACCGACACCCCCTGGCCGAAGGCGATGGTGTCGTGCTCGATGCGGAGCCAGTCCTCAGCGGGTGGCAGCAGGCCCCGGCTCTCGCCCTTCAGCGCGAGCCCGGTCCTGCGCCCGAGCCCGAAGGCGGACAGGTAGCCCCGCAGCCGCTTGCTACCCATCTCCTCGGAGGCCAGCACCGTGCCGATGTTGGACGACTGGGCGATGACCCCGGCGAAGGTGAGCTGCAGCCGGCCGTGCCCGAACCAGTCCTTGATGGTGCCGCCGCCGCGGTACAGCAGCGGGGGGACAGTGATCCTGGTCCGCGGCGACACGAGCCCGGCGTCGACGAGGGCAGCCGCGGTGAGCACCTTCTGCACGCTGCCCGGCTCGTACACGTCCTGGACGGCGCGGCTCCCCCGGTCCCCGCCTCCGGCGTCCAGCGGCTGGTTGGAGTTGAACGTCGGGTAGTCGCCCAGCGCGAGCAGCTCACCGGTGCGGGTATCCATCACGACCGCCGAACCCGACTGCGACCCGGTCTCGTGGACGGCCTGCTCGAGCCGCCGCTGCGTGTACCACTGCAGATCGCGGTCGATCGTCAGCCTCAGGTCCTTCCCGGGCTGCGGCTCGACGACGGAGCTGTCCGCGAGCGGGATGCGCGTGCCGGTGGCGTCTGTCATGTACGTCGCGTGGCCGTCGTCACCGCTGAGAGCTCCGTCGAGGGCGTACTCCAGACCGGCGAGGCCGTCGCCGTCGGTGCCGACGAACCCGAGGATGTTGCTGGCGACGTTGCCGGCGGGGTAGGTGCGCAGCGGGTCGTTCTCGACGTACACGCCGGTGAGGTCACGTCTGTCCAGCTCGCCCATCACCGACTCGACCTGCGCGGGCAGGACCCGCCGGGCCAGGAATACGTAGCGCGTGTCCGGAGCCCTGAGCGCCGACAGCAGCGTGAAGTAGCTCAGGTCGAGCCGGTGGGCCAGGACGGCGGCCACGGCCGGCGCGTCGTTGACCATCGTCGGGTCGGCGACCAGCCGGTGCGCGTCCACGGTCTCGGCCATCGGGGTGCCGTCGCGGTCGACGATGGTGCCGCGCGGCGCACTGAGTGCGACCTCCGTGGCTCCGTCGAGCTTGTCGGCCTTCTCGGTGTACGCGTGCGCCTCGATGCCCTGGATCTGGATCAGCCGTCCGGCGAACATCGTCAGCACCATCAGCAGGAGCACCAGGCTCGACCGCAGCCGGAAGGTCGGACCGGCGAGCTTGAACCTGCGCGGAGGGCGGCGCCTGCGTGTCCTAGGCCTACGACGAGGAGGCCTACGCTGCGTCACCGCCGGTCCCCCTGCCTCTCGCCCGAGTCGGTCGCGGATGACCCATGACTACCGGACTGCACGGGTGCGGCGTGTGCGGCGCGCGGGCCGGTGAGGAACATCGGTGCCGAACCGGCGGCGGCCGGCGTCGCGTTGCCCAGCACCCTGCCTCCCGGAAGCTGCAGGAAGGCCGGGTTGTCATCGGGCACCATGCCCAGCGACGCGGCGCGGTCGGCCACCCGCTGCGGCTCGCGCAGCTCGGCGACCCGGATCTCGAGTGCCTCCTGCTGCTCGGTCAGCGCCTGGGCGCGGCCCTCCAGGTCACGGGCGTAGAAGGCGCCCTGCTGAAGTGAGGTGTTCAGCACCAGCAGCCCGACCAGGCCGAGCCCGAGGACGGTGAGCACGAGTGCGGCGAAGGGCACCCGCGGTGCGCTGTCGCGGGCCCCGCGGACGACGGAGAGCCGGTTGCGGCGCTGCTGAACGGCATCGGCGAACCGGACGCGGGCCCGGCCGGGTGCCATGAACGAGCTCATGCGACCTCCCTGATGCGTTCGGCTGCCCGCAGCCGCACCGAAGCGGCCCGTGGGTTCGCCATGACCTCGTCGTCGACGGCCTGCTCGGCGCCGCGCGTCAGCAACCGCAGCTCCGGCTGGTGCTCCTCGGGGACCACCGGGACCCCGGGCGGGACCGTGACGCGGGAGCGGTCACCGAGCACCTGCTTGACCAGGCGGTCCTCCAGCGAGTGGTACGACATCACCACCACCCGCCCGCCGAGGGCGAGCGCGTCGACTGCTGCCGGGAGCGCCCGCTCGAGCACGGAGATCTCGTCGTTCACCTCGATGCGCAGGGCCTGGAAGGTCCTCTTGGCCGGATGACCACGGCGACGCGCCGCCGCGGGGACCGCGGTGGCCACGAGCTCGACCAGTCGGGCGCTGGTGTCGAACGACCGGCGGTCGCGCTCGCGCACGATGCGCTCGGCGATACGGCGCGCGAACCGCTCCTCCCCGTACACCTTGAGAACGCGCGCGAGGTCGGCGACCGAGTAGGTGTTGAGCACGTCGGCGGCCGTCTGCCCCCGGGTCGGGTCCATCCGCATGTCCAGCGGTGCGTCCTGCGCGTAGGCGAAACCCCGCGCGCGCAGGTCGATCTGCATCGAGGACACCCCGAGGTCGAACAGCACGCCCTGCACTTTGCGCAGCCCGAGCCGTCCGAGCACGTCCGGGAGATCGTCGTAGACGGCGTGCACCAGCGAGACCCGGGAGGCGAACTCCCGCAGCCGGGTCCCGGCATGCTCGAGGGCCTGCGGGTCCCGGTCGAGACCGACCACGTGCGCGCGGGGGCACGCACGAAGCACGGCCTCGGTGTGACCGCCGAGGCCGAGGGTGGCGTCCACGAGGACCGATCCGGGTCGCTCCAGCGGTGGTGCCACGAGCGCGACGACCCGGTCGAGCATCACCGGGACGTGGTCGGGACGGTCCATGGTGGCCCTCAGCCCGCCAGCGTCGTGAGCATGATCAGGAGCACGGCCAGCGCAGAGGAGGCGACGGCCGAGAAGGCGGCGACGGCTATCCCGTCCCGGACCTCCTCGCGGACCCGGCGTCGCGGTCGCCCACGCTCGAGAGCGTCGGCGGAGACTCCGACTACGTTCATCTCGACCCCTCGTGATGCTGCGTCTCGTGTCTTGCCCGACCGGCGGAGCTTTCGTACGACCAGGTCCCCCTCCCGCTCTCCCTGGGAAGTAGTCGTCTGGCACCGGGGAAGGTGTGCCAGATGGCTGGGAGAGCGGGCCGGAGACCTCGTCGCACGAGGCTCGTCGCGGTCGCTAGAGGATCCCCGGCAGCACCTCCTCCGAGAGGTCGGCGAAGGCCTGCTCCTGCTCGCCGGAGTAGCGCTGCCAGGAGTCGGCGTCCCACACCTCGATGCGGTTCATCGCCCCGATCACCACGCATTCGCGGTGCAGTCCGGCGTACTCCCGCAGCATCGGCGGGATGGTGATGCGCCCCTGCTTGTCGGGCGTCTCGTCCGACGCGCCGGCGAACAGCATGCGCTGGTAGTCGCGGGCCCTCTTGTTGGTCACCGGCGCCTGCCGCATCTGGTCGGTGAGCGCGGAGAACTCGGCAACCGGCCACACGGTGAGGCAGCGCTCCTGACCTCGGGTGATCACCAGGCCCTCCAACAGCTCGTCGCGGAACTTCGCAGGGAGGAAGAGCCGGCCCTTGTCGTCGAGCCGGGGTGTGTGCGTCCCGAAGAACACCGACACTCACCGCCTTCCTCCAGTGCGCCCCACTCTACCCCACTTTGCCCCACCGTCAACTCGCAATGCGGCTGGAAACGGACAGGATCGGAGTACCTGCGCCCCACGAACGCGCAGGTCAGAGCGGGTCAGTCCACGGTGGTGCGCGGTGGAGCCCTGGCGGGGCCAACCGTCGATATGTCGGTGAGCCGTCGCCCGGTTATCGCGTACGCTGCACTGACAAACCGCCGGGTTCCGCTTGGCCACAGGGGCTAGCGTGAAGGCAAGCGGCACTCGTGACTTCCCGGTCGCTCGGAGCTCACGATGCGCCTTCGTGACCACATCGTTACCCGTGGCCGCGCGAGAGGTGACGCTGGCTTGAAAAGATCAGCGGACACAGGTGACGGATCGGGAGGGACCAGGGTGTCGACAGAGACCACGGCGGGTGCCGAGACCTCTCAAGAGTCCGACTTCACCACGCTCTCCAAGGTCGCCACGGGGATCCGGGAGTCCGTCGAGACCGTCATCGAGGGCAAGCCCGACGTCGTCAAGATCGCGCTGACGGTGCTGTTGG
>JBOHDD010000548.1:0-1774 GCA_050699155.1 Nocardioidaceae bacterium | reverse complement strand
TCGAGTGGATCACCGAGCGGCGGATGACCGAGGTTCGGCGGTTGCTGCGCGAGACCGAGCTGCCTCTCGGCGTGATGGCCTCCCGGACCGGCCTGCGCGACGCCACCTATCTCGTCCGGCGCTTCCGGGACCGCTACGGCATCACCCCGCAGCGGTGGCGCCGCAGTCAGCGCGCATGGCCGTGAGGATCACGGACGGGACTGCATCGCGCCCGCGGTGCGCCGTCTTCCACGTTGTGTTGGCAAACGGTGCGGGGACCGGCCCGCGGTGCGCCGATTTCCACGTTGTGTTGGCAAACGGCGTGGGACTAGCCGTCCGGTCGCCGTGCGAGCAACCTCGAAGGGACAGCGACGGTACGACGGAACAGCAGGGGAGACGAACCATGTCCACAGTCACGACGGGCTCACCGGCAGCAGCGCAGGCGACCGAGCCGACTCCGCAGCAGCAGGCGGGTGTGCTCCTGGGAAGCGTGGCCGGCTACATGGCGGTGCGCACCGTGGACATCGGGCTGCGCCACGGCATCGTCCGCGGCATCGCGGCCGCGTCGGGCAGCACCGCCGACGAGCTCGCCGACCTGCTCGAGATGGACGCCTTCTACCTGTCGGTGTGGTGTCGGGCGGCCTTGGCGGCCGGCGTGCTCGAGCGGGAGGGTGACGGCTACCAGCTGGCGCCGCACATGCAGACACTGCTGCTCGACGAGTCCAAACCGGCGTACGTCGGCGGCCTGTTCCCGCTGGTGCAGCAGCCGGAGATGTTCGGGCGCTTCGCCGACAGCCTGGCCTCCGGCGAGCGGCTCTGGTGGGACGAGACCAGCCCCGACTGGATCGCCGGGGTCGCCGCGACCGGGCGGCCGTTCTACACCCGGCTGGTGCCGACCGGGCTGGACGTGGTCCCCAGCCTCGGCGACGTGCTGCGGGACGGCTGCCGTGTCGTGGACACCGCGTGCGGCGCCGGAGTGGGCGTGCTGCGGCTGGCTTCGACGTACCCCAACTGCCAGGTGGTCGGCGTCGACGGTGACCAGCACTCCGTCGACCGGGCGCGGGCCGCGGTGGAGGCGGCCGGGCTCACCGACCGCGTCAGCCTGGTGTGCAGCCCGCTGGAGGACTTCACGCTGGACGAGCCGGCGACGGTGGTCATCAACAACATCTCGATGCACGAGTGCCGCGACATCGACCAGGTGACCGAGCGGGTGAAGGCGGCGCTGGAGCCGGGTGGCTGGTTCGTGATCTCCGACTTCCCGTTCCCCGACACCGACGAGGGCCTGCGCAGCGTGCCGGGCCGCATCATGAGCGGCATCCAGTTCTTCGAGGCGCAGATCGACGACCAGCTGCTGCCGCGCGCGGCGTACGACGCACTGCTGACGCGACACGGGTTCCGCGACCTGGGCTCGTTCACGCTCAGCCCGGTACACGCCGTGACCCACGCCCGCACCTGACCGCCGGCTTTCTCGGGGTCAGGATGGGGTGGACGACGCCGATACCTAGTCGATGAAGACGCGTTCGTCGATGAGCTGCTCGGTGATCGCTTGCCCGGCCGGGTCGAAGCGGGCGTGCTCGAAGCGCTTGCAGAACTCGAGGTCGACCTTGTCGACGCCGTTGCGGTTCTTCTCGATGCTGACGATCGCCCACGACCGGAAGCGCTCGGCGTTGCCGAGGTCGTACATCAGGTGGTGACGCGCGACCACGTCGTACTTGTCGTTCATGATCAGTACGATGTCGGCCTCGTAGGCCAGCGCTGACGAGCCGCGCAGGTTCTGCACGCGCATGCGCCGGCC
>JBOHDD010000547.1:0-2813 GCA_050699155.1 Nocardioidaceae bacterium | reverse complement strand
GTCGCAGCTCAGCGAGCTCGGCGGCACCACCACGCTCGGTGCCGGGGGTCCCGCCACCGGCGTGGCCGCCGTCGGCACGGCCTACCGCGACGCCCGGCAGTGCCTGATGACCCTGCGGGCGCTCGGCCGCACCGGTGAGGTGGCCGACCCCGCCGGGCTCGGGTTCGCCCGGCTGCTGCTGGGCCAGTCGGGGTCGGCCGAGCTGCGGGAGTTCGTCACCGGCGTGGTCGGACCGGTGCTGGAGTACGACGAACGCCGCGGCACCGCCCTGCTGGCCACGCTGGACGCCTGGTTCGCCTCCGGTGGCCGCCCGGCGGAGGCGGCCAAGGTGCTGCACGTCCACCCCAACACGGTCGCGCAGCGGCTCGACCGGGTGACGTCGCTGCTGGGCTCGGCCTGGCGGGAACCGAACCGCGCGCTGGAGATCCAGCTCGCCGTGCGGCTGTGGAAACTCCGGGATGCTCCCGGTTCGCCACACTGATTTCCGTGGGATGTGTGGTCTCAGCACATAGCGGGCGCTGCCTTTCTCGCCGTACGGTTTCCGACCATGGCGACAACGTGTGGCCCGGATCTCAGCGCGCGCACGGCGCTGGTGACCGGCGCCGGCAGCGGGATCGGTCGCGCCTGTGCCGAGCACCTGGCCGACTGCGGTGCGAAGGTCGCCGTCCTCGACCGGGACGCGGACGCCGCGGCGGAGGTGGCCGACCGCGTCGGCGGCACCGCGGTCGTCGCCGACCTGTCCGACCCGTCGGTGGTCGACGGCCTCGACCTCGACGCCGACATCCTGGTCAACAACGCCGGCCTGCAGCACGTGGCCGCGATCGAGGACTTCGACCCGGAGCGCTTCGCGCTGATCTGCCGGGTGCTGCTCGAGGCGCCGTTCCGGTTCGCCCGGGTGCTGCTGCCCCGGATGTACGCCAGGGGATGGGGCCGGATCGTGCACATCTCCTCCGTGCACGGCCACCGGGCATCGGAGTACAAGTGCGCATACGTCTCGGCCAAGCACGGCCTCGAGGGTCTGTCCAAGACCATCGCGCTGGAGGCCGCCGGGAAGGGCGTCACCTCCAACACCGTCTGCCCCGGCTACGTCCGGACCCCGCTGGTCGAGGG
Source organism: Nocardioidaceae bacterium (assembly GCA_050699155.1). Lineage (GTDB taxonomy): Bacteria > Actinomycetota > Actinomycetes > Propionibacteriales > Nocardioidaceae > JBOHDD01. The sequence goes on along the minus strand of JBOHDD010000547.1, from coordinate 1,703 downwards.
GCAGCTGGCCGACCATGCCCGCAATCACGGCATCGACGAGGCCGACGTCCTCGACCAGGTGCTGCTCGCGCGTACCCCGGTCAAGCGGCTGGTCGAACCGGCCGAGGTGGCGGCGATGGTCGCCTACCTGTGCGGACCGGGCACGGACTCGATCTCCGGGTCCGCCTTCACACTCGACGGCGGCTGGACGGCCGCCTGAACGCCGCCCCACGAAAGGAACCCCTGATGTCCACCCCCGCCTCGACCGCACCGGGTGCGCAGTCGCGCACACCGATCGGCAAGGTCATCTTCGCCAGCCTCGTCGGCACCGCCGTCGAGTGGTACGACTTCTTCCTCTACGGCTCGGCCGCGGCACTCGTGTTCGGGGCGCTGTTCTTCCCCAACAGTGAGCCGGCCGCGGCGACCCTGGCCGCGTTCGGCACGTACGCCGTCGGCTTCGCCGCCAGGCCCCTCGGCGGCATCATCTTCGGCCACTTCGGTGACAAGGTCGGCCGGAAGAAGATGCTGATCTACGCACTGCTGCTGATGGGGATCGCCACCTTCGCGATCGGCCTGCTGCCGACGTACGCCACGATCGGCGTCGCAGCGCCGATGCTCCTGGTGCTGTGCCGGCTGCTCCAGGGCTTCGCGGTCGGCGGCGAGTGGGGCGGTGCTGTCCTGATGGCCGCGGAGCACGGCGACGACGCGCGTCGAGGCTACTGGTCCTCGTGGCCCCAGGCCGGTGTCCCGCTGGGCAACCTGCTGTCGGCAGCGGTGCTGTGGGTGCTGGCGGCGGTGCAGTCCGACGCCACCTTCGAGGCATGGGGTTGGCGGATCCCGTTCCTGCTCAGCGCCGTGCTGGTGCTGATCGGGCTGTACGTGCGGCTGTCCATCGACGAGTCGCCGGTGTTCTCGGAGAACAAGGCCACGCTGGACGCCAAGACGACCGAGGGCAGCCCGACGCTCCCGCTGGTCGAGGTGGTCAAGCGGTACCCACGCCAGGTGCTGATCGCGATGGGCATGCGGGTGGCGGAGAACATCTCCTACTACATCTGGACGATCGTGGTCATCACCTACCTGACCACGTACCTGGAGCTGTCCGACGACTACGCGATCACCGGGGTGCTGATCGGGTCCGCGATCCAGTTCTTCCTGATCCCGGCGATCGGTGCGCTCTCGGACCGCACCGGCAGGCGCCCGCTCTACATCATCGGTGCCGTGGGCGTGGGTGTCTGGGGCTTCGTGTTCTTCCCGCTGCTCGACACCAAGAGCGGTGCCGTCATCGTGCTGGCGATCCTGGGCGGCCTGGTGTTCCACTCCCTGATGTACGCACCGCAGTCCGCTTTCTTCACGGAGCTGTTCGGGACGTCTGTGCGCTACAGCGGCGCCTCGGTGGGCTACCAGCTGGCGTCGGTCTTCGCCGGCGGCCTGGCCCCGCTGATCGCCGTGGCGCTGCTCGGCAGCGACCTTGCCAACCCGAACACCTTCGCCGTCGGCGTCTACCTCGCGATCGCCGGTGCGATCTCGGTGGTCGCGACACTGGTGGCCAAGGAGACGCGTGGGAGCACCCTGCGGCACGACCGCCGGGTCGAGAGCCTGGCGGGTCAGACCGTGACCGGCGAGAAGGTCGGCGAGGCCTGACCCGACCCCGGCGCACTGGGGCACCCCGGTACAGACCCCGAACGTCGCGGGGGTCCCCTGCACCGAACCTAACGGTGCAGGGG
>JBOHDD010000546.1:0-5669 GCA_050699155.1 Nocardioidaceae bacterium | reverse complement strand
GAGCGCAGGCGCCTGGCGGTCGAGGCCGACGAGCGTGCGAACGCGGCCCGCCGCGAGGCCGACCAGGTCCAGCTGGCGGCCCGGCAGGAGGCCACCGCGCTCCGCTCGTCCGCGGAGCGCGAGGCCGAGGAGCTCCGTGCCGGTGCCGACCGCGAGGTGGCTGAGGCGCGACGGACGCTCGCTGTGGAGAAGCAGCGCCTGAGCAAGGAGTCGACCGAACAACACTCACGGGCGCTCGAGGAGACGCAGCGGCTGCTCGCCGACGCCGAGCAGCGGGCGGAAGCGGCGCAGGAGCGGGCCAGGGAGGTCACGCACAAGGCTACCCGCCTGCGCGACAATGCGGCAGCCGAGGCCGAGCGCCTGGCAGCCGAGGCACGGGGACGGGCCGACCGGCTGGTGGCCGAGGCCCGTACCCAGTCCGAGCAGCTGGACTCGCAGACCCGGGCCAAGGCAGACCGCACTCTCGAGGCCGCGCGCACCGAGGCCGACGCCCTGCTGCACAGGCGGGACGAGATCGCCGGTCAGCTGGAGGCTCTGCGGGCGCAGATCGGTGGATACGGCAGCCTCCATGCCGACACGGAGGTCACGTGACGCCGCTGACCGACCGGCTCGTCGACGACGCCCTCTGGGAGCAGGTCGCCCCGCTGATCCCACCACCGCCACCACCGCGGGGGCCGGGTGGGCGTCCACGGGTCCCGGACCGGTGCGCCCTGGAGGGGATCGTGTTCGTCCTGGCGACCGGGTGCCGGTGGCGCGACCTGCCGGCAGACCGGGGCTGGGGATCGGGGGTCACCTGCTGGCGCCGGTTGCGTGATTGGCACGAGTCGGGGGTTTGGGGACAGCTGGAACCGAGCATCCTCGACCGAGTCGGCCGGTTGCGTCACGCGCAGGCGGCGCCGGACAGCCCAGGGGCATAACTGAACCCTTCGCTGCCCGCCCGGGGGCGGCCAGCAAAGTTTGTGCACCCCGGCATCGCCAGGGAGTGTCACATTCTGCTACAAAGTGGTGACGATTCGTGTTCTCACCGCTGGGGGTGCGGCGCGATGGTACGTGCTGCACTTCATCGGTGTGGTTCGAGGAGGTGTTCAGCTCATGGCACGACTGACTGACCAGGTGGTCGCTGCCCCCAACATCAACTCCGACGGGATTGTGCAATGGGGAGTGCAGAACATCATTCCCATCCTGTTGTTGATCGTGGGGATCGGCATCATCGCGAGCGCTCGCAAGGGACGGATGAGCGAGAACGCGATGACCATCACGAACGTGATGCTGGGGTGCGTGGTGATCGCCGGCGCGGCGTTCTTCTACGGGTTCGCGGACAACATCGCCAACTTCATCTTCCAGTAGAGGCCGACGGTGCGACTGCGCCCCGATGACGAGGTCTACCGGGTGGACGCCGTCTGGCTGGGTCCGTCGGGGATGACCCTGCCCTGGGCCGCCCGCTACACGGCGTACGGAATCTGGCTGTTGCTCTTCGTCGCGGTGCTGCTGGTGGAGGCGGTGCTGCCGATGGGGGTGAGCGTGCCTCCGGTGTGGGAGGTGGTGCTCACGATCCTCGCGACGTACGCCGTCACCGGCTTCATCGACCATGACCGTCCGGTCGGCAGCGTCTGGCAGCTGGTCCGGGCCGAGAGCACCGCTCCCCGGGAGGTGGAGCCTCCGCGCGCGCAACGGGTGTCGGCGTCGCGAGTGCGGGTAAGGAGGAGGGATGTTTCGACGGGCTCGCAGTAGGGCCGACCGGGTCGACGCGGTCCGGCTGGCGCTGCGTGAGATCGACACCAACCTGACGTTCACCGACGATGCCGTGTGGGCGTGGTACGTGCTGCCGACGCAGCCGTGGGCGTTCCGCTCCGACGGGCAGCGGGAGAGCCTGTTGGTGGGGGCTGGGGACGCGCTGGCATCGCTGTCCGGGCACCGGCTGCATCTGCGGGTGACGACCCGTCCGTACCCTGCCGCCGAATGGGCCCGGCGGCTGGACCAGAACACACCGGCCCCGCTGGCGGGGCCGGACGGTCGATCGTGGTCGGACCACCTGGTCACGGTCCAGCAGCACCTCCGCACGCAGACGATGGCGGAGAAGGAGGTCTACCTGGGCGTTCGGCTGACGCACCGTCGACCCGGTGAGCGCATGGTCAGCGTGCTGCTGCGCCGACCGGCCCGTCGGGAGCTGTCGCGGCTGCGACGGCTGGCCGAGCGGATCGCAGAGGTGGTGGCGCTCCCGGGTCTGGAGGGGCACCCGGCTGCTGTCGACGACGTGGAGTGGCTGATGCGGCGCTCGGTTGGCCTGGGGCTCCCGGCGCCGAGCTCGCTGTCCCCCGCGCCGGGCGGGCGATGGGAGTACGACGACCTGCACGCGTTCACCGATGCCGTCGACTACGCCGCCGCCCCGTTCGGGAGGACCGTCAAGGTCACCGGTCGGATCGATGCCCGCCAGGTGGTGGAGCGGCACGTGGCCGTGCTCTCGATCGGCCGGCTGGAGGAGATCGAGGCACCCGACCCCGCACGCGAGCCCTGGCTGGCGCACACCGACCGGTTGCCGTTCCCCGTGGAGTGGACCGCGCAGCTGGACGTGCTGTCGGGTGCGCAGGCACGGCAGGCGATCCAGCGCAAGCTGCTGGTTGTCCGTGACATGCAGCGCCACTACGGCGACCACGACCTCGACGAGCCGCTGGCGCTGGACCGGCAGGCGCAGCAGGCCCGCGTGGTCGAGGACGAGATGACCCGCGGAGCCGACCTGGCGGCCGCCCGGCTGCACGGCTGGTTCCGGCTGGCGGTGTCGGCGCCCACCGAGGAGGAGTGTCTGGAGCGGGTGCGCCGGTTGACGGCGTCGTACCGGGGGCGCGGGGTGACGGTGGAGCACCCGCGTGGGCAGTACGGCCTCGTCCGCGAGTTCATCCCGGGTGAGCCGGTGTCCACGACGGCGTACCGGCGACGGCTGCCCGCGCTGTACGTCGCCGCGGGCGTGCCGACCGCGACCAGCCAGGTCGGCGACCGTCAGGGTCCCTACGTCGGCTACACCTGCGGTGCGAGCCGCCGAGCGGTCATGTTCGACACGCACTACGCCACCGAGGTCCGGGAGACGTCGGGGCTGGTCCCGGTGGTCGGCGGCCTCGGCGCCGGCAAGAGCGTGCTGCTGGGGCAGGTCGCCTACGAGGCCGTACGCCGGGGCATCGCCACCGTGCTGCTGGACCCCTCCGGCCCACTGGCACGGCTGACCGAGCTGCGGGAGCTGGCGGATGCCTCCCGCCACATCGACCTCACCACGGCACCACCTGGCACCCTGAACCCGTTCGGGGTCGTGCTCGAGCCCCTGCCGGGGGCGTTCCAGAGCACGGCCGCGCACGAGGAGGCCAGGGTGATGGCCGCGCAGGACCGCAAGCTGCTGGCCATCGACGTGGTCCGGATGCTGCTGCCGCCGTCGCTGGACGCGATGGCCTCGACGCCGCTGGTGGTGACCGAGGCGGTCCGGGCGACCAAGGGCAGCCCCCGCGCGTCGCTGTGGGACGTGGTGACCAACCTGGAGAACCTGCACGACGAGCACGGCCGGGTGGTCGCGGCGTACCTGCGTGACATGGCCGAGATGCCGCTGGCCCGGCTGCTGTTCCCGGCCGGCACCCACCCCTTCTCCCGTCTCGACGCGACGCTGACCGTGCTCACCATGCCGGGTCTGGTGCTGCCGCCGCGCAACGTCGCCCGCGAGCACTGGTCGACCTCGGAACAGCTCGCGGTGCCGCTGCTGCACCTGGCCGCGTGGTACGCCACCAGAGCCGTCTACGGCCGGACGATGCACGACCGCAAGCTCGTCGGGCTGGACGAGACCCACTTCCTCGGTGAGTGGTCGGCGGGTCGGGCGTTGTTCAACCGGCTCGGGCGCGACTCGCGCAAGTGGAACACCTGCGTGCTCGCAGCATCCCAGAACCCTCAGGACGTGCTCGGGATGGACGTCGCGAACTTCATGTCGGCGGCGTTCGTCGGCCGTACCGAGGACCACGGGGCCGCAAAGGACGCCCTCGGCATGCTGCGCGTCCCCACGGACGCGGGCTACGAGCGGGCGCTGGCCACCCTCTCGGCCGGCCGTGGCACCAGCGGCTTCCGCGAGTTCGTGATGCGCGACGTGGACGGCCGGGTGGACAAGATCCGCGTCGACCTCTCGCACAACCCCGACCTGCTGGGCGCGCTCGACACCACGGCACGACCCAACACCGAGCAGAACACCACCGGCGACGGAGAGCAGGTCGCATGATCCGACGCCTGCTCCTGGCCGTGGCGGTGGCGGTCGGGCTGCTGCTGGTCAGCCCGGCGTCGGCGTTCGCGTTCGGTGACTGCAAGGAGGCGCCGACGCCGGAGGTGCCGGGTCGCGGCATGGCGGGGGTGTTCGGTGGTGCTCCCGACCGTCTGCCGCCGGTGGAGGACCCGTTCGCGCCGGGCGCGCGGACCACCATCTTCCAGCAGTACGGCTACGCCGGGCTGCGGTGGGACACCTATGACCTGGGTTGTGGTCCCGACGTCACGCGCAGCCCCGATGCGGTGATCGGTACGGCGATGAGCAACTGGGGCATGAACCTGCCGATCTCGTTGGCGGCGTTGACCAGCTCGGTGACCGAGGTGGCGTTCGAGCCGACGTTCCTGAACGTGTTCGACCCGATGATCAGCAACGTGTCGAGCGTCCTCTACGAGCGGCTGTTCTCACCCTGGTCGCCGGTGATCCTGGTGCTGGTCGGCGCGCTGCTGCTGGTGCGCGCCCGACGGGCCAGCCTGGCCACGTCGGCCGCCGCGGTCGGTTGGGCACTGGCCGTCCTGTTCCTGGCGGTGGCGCTGTTCCGATGGCCGGTGGTGGCCGGGCACTTCGCGGACGACACGGTCACCACCACCCTGGGCAGTGTCGCGGGCGCGCTGAACAGCCAGGAGGAGGTGAGCCCCGCGGTCGCGGTGTCGTCGAGCGTGCACGAGTCGATCCTCTACCGGAACTGGCTGGCGGGGGAGTTCGGGTCCGCCGAGAGCTCGGCCGCTCGACAGTACGGTCCGGAGCTGTTCAAGGCGCAGGCCCTGACCTGGCGCGAGGCGGCCATCCTGGAGGCCGACCCGGATCGAGGCCAGGAGATCATCGAGGACAAGAAGGAGCGGTTCGAGGAGGTTGCCGCTGACATCAAGGAGGCCGACCCCGCGGCGTACGAATACCTCACCGGCAAGCAGTCCGACACCCGCGTCGGCTACGCCCTGTTGAGCACTGTTGCGACCTTCCTGGCGTTGCCGTTCCTGCTGGTGTCCGCGCTGCTGCTGCTCGGCTCGTTCCTGGTGGTGCGGCTGGCGGTGATGCTCTTTCCTGCATTCGCGACCCTTGGGCTGTTCCCACCCGCGCGTGGGTTGGTGATCGGCATCGGCAGGGTGGTCGGTGCGGCGCTGGTGAATGCGGTGGTGTTCGGCGTCGGTGCTGCGGTCACCGTGCTCGGGATCGGGCTGATCCTGGATCCGGACTCTCGGCTGCCGGGCTGGTTGGCCCTGGTCCTGATGCCGCTGTTCAGCTTCGTGATGTGGTTCGCGTTGAAGCCGTTCCGGCGGCTGACCGCGATGGCCGGGACGCGGGCGAACCCGTTCGGCGACGCCACCGACTCCTTCGGCCAGCAGTCGCGTCGACTGGGCAGGTTCGCCCGGCGGATGGGCACCGCGGC
>JBOHDD010000545.1:0-2859 GCA_050699155.1 Nocardioidaceae bacterium | reverse complement strand
CCCGAAGTCCGAGAGCCCTACTTCCGAGGGGTCGATCTGGTGCAGCGTCGACAGGATGTCGACCATGCGGACGCAGAGCTCCCGGGTGCGCTCGGCGCCGATGGCCTCCAGCTGCGCTGCCCTGCGGTATGGCGTACCGGCGACCTTCTGCATCACGTAGAACGGCGCACCCAGCACCTCGGGGTCCTCGCACAGTGCGTACGTGGTCGGCACCGGCACCTCGGTGTCCACCAGGGCGCTGATCACCCGGTGCTCGCGGCTCATGTCGTGCGCGGTGGCGAGAACGTGACCGAGCGGGGGGCGACGGACGACCCACGACGACTCGCCGTCGGTGACGTCGTACGTCAGGTTCGACCGCCCGCCAGGGAACACCTCCGCACGCAGGTCACCCCCGACCCGTCCCGGGAGCTCGCGGTCGAGGTACTCCCGGAGCCGGTCGAGGTCGAGGCCCGGCGTATCGGAGGTCATGGCACGAGCACGACGACGGTCTCGGCGACGCAGGCCGGCTTCTGGCTCCCCTCGACCTCGACCGTCATCCTGACGACAGCCTGAGCGCCCTGGGAGCTCTCGTTCATCTCGACGAGCTCGGCACCGGCACGGACCCGTGAACCGACCGGGACAGGTGCGGGGAACCGGACCTTGTTGGCGCCGTAGTTGATGCCCATCGTCAGCCCGTCGACCCGGTAGATCTGCTGCCCGAGCATGGGGATCAGCGACAGGGTCATGTAGCCGTGCGCGATCGTGCCGCCGAACGGGCCCGACTTCGCGCGCTCGGGATCGACGTGGATCCACTGGTGGTCCCCGGTGGCGTCGGCGAACTGGTCGACCTTGTCCTGCGTGACCGTGTGCCAGTCACTGTGTCCCAGGTGCTCGCCGACGGCCTGGCCGAGCTCCTCGAGACCGTTGAAGACGCGCATTGGTGCCTCCTCGACATCGGTGGTGACGGATTGCGGTTGGCCGGCCCGCGGTGTCGCGTGGTCAGTCGCGGGGCCCGCCGGCGACGTAGATGACTTGGCCGGAGACGAAGCCGGCACCTTCACTGACCAGGAACGACGCAGTGTGCGCGATGTCCTCGGGGTAGCCCACCCGGGCGACCGGGGTCTGTGCGGCGGCCGCGGCCTTGAAGTCGTCGAACGAGGCACCCACCCGGGCCGCGGTGGCCTCGGTCATCTCGGACACGATGAAGCCCGGTGCGATCGCGTTCGCGGTGACGCCGAACTTGCCGAGCTCGATCGCGAGCGTCTTCGTGAAGCCCTGCAGCCCCGCCTTGGCCGAGGAGTAGTTGACCTGGCCGCGGTTGCCGAGGGCTGACACGCTGGACAGGTTGACGATGCGACCCCACCTGGCCTCGATCATGTACTTCTGCGCCGCCTTCGCCATCAGGAAGGACCCTCGCAGGTGGACGTTCATCACCGCGTCCCAGTCCTCGACCGTCATCTTGAAGAGCAGGTTGTCGCGGGTGATCCCGGCGTTGTTCACGAGCACGGTCGGCTCCCCGAGCTCCTCGGCGACGCGGGTCACCGCCGACTCGACGGCGTCCTCGTCGGACACGTCGACACCGACTCCGATCGCGGAGCCACCGTCTGAGGTGATGGCGGCGACGGTCTTGGCGCACGAGGACTCGTCGAGGTCGAGCACGGCCACCGCCAGCCCGTCCTGGGCAAGTCGCTGGGCGACGGCGCTGCCGATACCGCGTGCTGCGCCGGTGACCACCGCTGTCCGTCGGTTCAGGTCCTTCACGTTGCCTCCTCTGGGTCCTTCGCCGGAACGGGGCTGCTAAGCAACCGCTTAGAAGGTACTGCATCGAGGATGCGGGCCCGCGGCGAGGACCCTCCCGCGGGGGTTGGGGCGGGGGTTGTGCTGGGGGCGTCTGACAGGATCGCCCCGTGCGTCACGTCTACTACTGCCCGATGCGCTGGGCCGACATGGACTCGCTCGGGCACGTGAACAACGTGGTCTACGTCGACTACCTGCAGGAGGCCCGCGTCGACATGCTCGCCGTGCACGCTCCGGCGACCGGTGGTGAGGAGCTGGCGGAGGGCGTCGTGGTGGTGCGGCACGAGGTGGAGTTCGTCTCGCCGCTGGTGTTCCGGTCCGCGCCGATCCGGATCGAGACCTGGGTCAGCCGCATCCGCGCAGCGTCCTTCACGATGCGCTACGAGATCCTCGACGAGCTGCCTGAGGGTGGTCGTCGGGTGTACACCCGCGCGGCGACCGTGCTGACGCCGTTCGTGTTCGCCGCGGAGCGGCCCCGGCGGATCCGTGACGAGGAACGCCAGGTGCTGGAGCGGTTCTACGAGGCGGACGACGAGGTGGTGGTCTGATGCCGGGGGCTGACGGTGCCAAGGACCGCCCTGCCGCGGCGCACGTGTACCAGTGCCGCGTGCGCTGGTCCGACGTCGACTCCTACGGCCACGTGAACAACGTGAAGTACTTCGAGTACTTCCAGGAGGCGCGCATCGACTTCCTCCGCTCGCGGCTCGGTGACCCGGGAGCCTCCGAGGGGGTCGTCGTGGCCAGGATCGACGTCGACTACCTCCGACCGATCCTGTTCCGTACCCGACCTTTCCAGATCTGCACGTGGGTCTCGCGCGTGGGTACGTCGTCGTACGACCTGAACGCCGAGATCCGAGACGGCGACGACGTGCTGTCTCGGGCGCAGGCCGTTATCGTTGCGTTCGACATGCGGACCCAGCGGTCGCGGCGGCTGACGGGACCCGAACGTGGGGTCCTCCACGACCTGCTCGTCAAGGCTTGAGTATCAGCCCTCGTCGAACGTGTTCACCATGAAGTTGGCGGCGTGCTCGAAGTATGCCCACAGCTGCTGCTCGAGCTCAGGGGTGAGCCGGTCGGCCTCGA
>JBOHDD010000544.1:0-8270 GCA_050699155.1 Nocardioidaceae bacterium | reverse complement strand
GGGCTTCTCCGAGGAGTTCCCGGAGGTGGCCAAGATGATGGGCAGCTTCGAGCTCAACGACCAGGAGTACGGCCAGCTGGAGGACATGGTCGTCAACGAGTACGGCGAGGGCAAGGAGGCCGAGGCCATCGACGCGTGGCTGAAGCAGAACCCAGACTTCGTCAAGGGCCTGAAGGGCTGACCCAGCTCTCTGTGGCCCGCCACGGTGAGGCGTCAGATTTCTGCCCCGCGCAGGGTCTGGCGCCTCACTTGTGCGCGACTGGTTCGCCGCCGCGAGGACTGCAGCTCAGGATCTGATGCGTAGCCCCGACTCTGACGCAGGTCAAGCCCCAGGTGGCCGCTGCCCTGCAAAATAGATGCTCCCGCGACTGGACTCGAACCAGTAACCCTTCGGTTAACAGCCGAATGCTCTGCCGATTGAGCTACGCGGGACTGATACTCGCTTGCCCAAGCGGACGCCTGGACAACCCGGCAAGGGTAGCAAGCAGCGACGGCCGGAGCGAAACCGGCTCGAGCAGGGTTCAGCGGTCCTCGAGCACCGCCTTCAAGAACCGCTTGGTCCGGTCATGCTCGGGCTCGGAGAAGATCTTGTCCGGATGACCGGACTCCACCACCTGACCGCTGTCGAACATCATCACCTTGTGGGAGACGTCGCGGGCGAAGTGCATCTCGTGGGTGACGATGAGCATCGTGATGTCGGTGGTCTCGGCGATCTCCCGCAGTACGTTGAGCACACCGGCGACGAGCTCGGGGTCGAGGGCAGAGGTGACCTCGTCGAGCAGGAGCACCTTGGGCTCCATCGCGAGCGCCCGGGCGATGGCCACGCGCTGCTGCTGCCCACCGGACAGCTGGGTCGGATGCGCGTCGGCCTTGGCCTCCAGGCCGACGCGCTCCAGGAGCTCTCGTGCCTGCTGCTCGGCCTCGTCCTTGCTCTTGCCGAGCACCTGGATCGGTGCCTCGGTGACGTTGCGCAGCACGCTCATGTTGGGGAACAGGTTGAACTGCTGGAAGACCATGCCGATCTTCTTGCGCACCTGGCGGAGGTACTTCTCGCTCGCGGGCACGAGCTTGTCGCCCTTGTACATGTGCCACAGCGGGTCGTTGTCCACCCAGATATAGCCGTCGGTCAGGGTCTCCAGGGTCATCAGCAGCCGCAGGATCGTGGTCTTGCCGGAGCCACTGGGCCCGATCAGGGTGACCCGCTCACCGGAGTCCACGGTGAAGTCGAGCTGGTCGAGCACCGTCAGGTCGCCGAACCGCTTGACGACCTTGTCGAACTTGATCAGGGGCTCACCCGTGTCACGGGCGCTGTGTGACGTCGGTGTTGTCTCAGGCGTGGCCAAGGCGCATCTCCAGTTTTCTCATGGCGACCGCAGCAGGATAACTCGCGGCCAGGAAGATCAGGCCGGCAATCGTCAGCGACTCGTTGTAGCGGAACTCCTCGCCACCGATCGTCATCGCCTGCCGCACCATCTCGGGTACGCCGAGGATGTACAGGAACGGCGTCTCCTTGAACATCGAGATGACGTAGTTTCCGAGAGACGGGAGCACGTTGCGGATCGCCTGCGGGAGTACGACGGCCTGCCACTGACGACGCGGCTGGATCGACAGCGCGGTACAGGCCTCCCACTGTCCGTCGGGTACGTTATCGATCCCGGCACGGTACACCTCGGCGTAGTAGCACGCGTAGTGCACCCCAAGCGTGATCACCCCGGCTGTCATAGCAGACAGCTTGACCCCGACCACGGGGATGAGCGGCAGCGCGAAGAACATGAAGAACAGCTGGATCGGGATGGGTGTCGAGCGGACGAACTCGATGAAAGCGGTGGTCAGCGGTGCCAACACGGGCACCCGCACGCGCCGCACGATCGCGAACACCAGCCCCAGTGCAAGGGCGAGAATCGACCCGAGCACCGTCGCCACCAGCGTGTAGCGCAGGAAGGCCTCCAGGAGAACAGGGAGGGCCTCGCGAGCCAGGTCCATCTCCCAGATCTGCAGCGGGATCATGTGTGCACCGCCTCCTCCTCTTCCGGCCCTTTGAACCGGAAGATGGCCGACCGCTCCTCAGCCCGCCCCAGCCGAGCCTTGGCACGCGCCTCCAGCAGGTGCATCAGGATCGTGAAGATGTAGGACAGCACGAAGTAGATGACCAGGAGCAGTGGGAAGATGAACAGCTCGTTGCCGAGCTGGTTGCGGTAGTCGTCACTCACGGCGGTCAGGTCGATGAGCGTGATCAGGAAGACAAGCGGCGTGCTCTTGAGCAGCTGGATCAGCAGGTTGTTGAACGGCGGGATCATCAACGGCAGCGCCTGCGGCATGATCACGCGGAGCATCCGCTGGTACGGCGAGAAGTTGAGCGCGATGGCCCCCTCCCACTGCGGCCGCGAGACCGCGTTGATCGCTCCTCGCACCACCTCGGCACCGTAGGCCCCGAAGTTCAGCCCGAAGGCGAGGACGGCTGCGGCCGTCGCGACGAGCGGGAACCCGAGGAGCGGGAGGACGTAGAAGATCCAGAACAGCTGCACGAGGAGCGAGGTGCCGCGGAAGAACTCGATGACGACCCTGGCCACGGTACGCGGGAGCAACGCCGCCGTGCGCGCCATCAGACCCAGCACGACGGCAATCGCCAAAGCCGCCACGGCGGACAGGAGCGTGACGTACACCGTCACCCACAGCGCCGGGAGCAGGCGGCCGACGAGCTCCCCGACCTGGAGGTCGCTCATGGCGGTGGCCCCGTCAGCCGCAGAGCTGCTCGGTCGTGATGTCGTCCGGTGGCACCGTCTCCTCGCCGAAGCCGAACGGCTCCATGATCTTCACCAGCTCGCCGGACTGCTTCAGCTTGGCGAGCTCTTCGTTGTACGCCTCGCGGAGCGAGTCGTCGTCCTGGCGGAAGACCGCGGCGCCACAGCCGTTCTGCGGCTCGCCGTCGACCTCGGGGATGAACGGCTCGGTCAGCTCCAGCTTGCTGCTCGGGTTGTCCTTCAGCGCGTTGTTCAGGGTGATCGTGGTCAGCGCAAGCGCGCCGACGCGGCCCTGCTGCACCTGGAGCAGGCCGTCACGGGTGCTGCCGACCACGACGACGTTGCCCCCCGCGACGCCGTTCGCCTTGGCGAAGGTGCCTTCGACCGCTCCACCGAGCACGGCGATCTTGACGCCTGCGTCGGCCACCGACTTGAAGTCGCTGAGGTCGTCGGGGTTGCCCTGGGGCACCAGGAACGCATTGGGAGCGCAGTACGTCGGGTCGGCGAACTCGGCCTGCTGGCACCGCTCGGGGGTGATGAACATGCCTGCGGCGACCACGTTGAACCGCTGCGCGTTGAGACCCGGGATCAGACCGTCGAAGGCGACCTGCTCCGCCTCGATCGTGTCGATGCCGAGGTTGTTCCAGATGGCCTTGTGAACCTCGGGGATGGCGCCGGTGAGCTTGCCGCCGTCGCGGTAGGCGTACGGCTCCTCACCGGCGATGCCGAGCGTGATCGAGCCCGCCGACTGAAGCTCCTCCAGGCCGCCGGACGCCTGCTGCGCGCACGCCGTCAGCAGTCCGGGTGCCGCGACGAGACCGCCGGCGAACATGGTGCGCTTGAGAAACTCGCGTCGGGACCAGCCGGGATTGTGCATGTGACTCAGCCCTTCTGTTCAGGCCAGACGGGGAATACGGGTCGTCATTTCGAATTTGGACGCTACGGAGCACCCTTGCACCTGTCAACGATCCGCACACCCCGGGCGGGTCACAGTGCGGTATCAGATTGCCCGTCACTCACCGATTTCGGACCGGGCTGCCGCCAGGCCGCGCTTCGCGGCCTCCCTCACCGGTGGCGAGTCGGCGTCGAGACCCTTGTCCACGAGCACGGTCCAGACCAGCTCCGCGTCGGTGTGCGGGGACCGTCGGGCCGACACCGTGATACCGCGCTTGCCCTCGACCGGTTCGAAGTGCGTGACCACGATCGACGCGGTCACGCGCTCCCGCAGCAGCTCCAGCAGGCGGCCCTCGGCCTCGAGTGACGCCCGGTGGGTTGGCTGCTGTCGGCCGAACTCCGCGGTCTCCACGACCACGAGGTGTTCGCTGTCGCGATCCCATCCCGCGCGCTCGATCGTCTCCCATGGCACTCTGCGGAAGTGGTCACCCTCCGGGACGATCAGCGCGCGCTCGGTGCCGGCGTACCAGCGTCCCTCACTGTCCTGGGCGCTGGCACGCACGGACTCACCCGGCTCGAGGCCGAGCGACCGCACGACGACTGCAGGGATGCTGTCGCGGGTACGACGGAGGGCGAAGCGCACGCCCCCATGATGGCAGCACGGACCGAGCGGTCAGCGCAGGTACTCGACCAGCATCTCCGCACGAGGGTCGCGACGCAGCTTCTCGAGCGCCTTGACCTCGATCTGCCGCACCCGTTCGCGGGTCACCCCGAACACGGTGCCGAGCTCCTCGAGGGTGCGAGGCTGGCCGTCGTACAGCCCGAAGCGCATGGAGATGATGGAGCGTTCGCGTTCACCGAGGCAGGCCAGCGCGGTCGCCACGTCGTCGCGGACGAACTCGTCAGACACGCTGTCCAGCACACTCGTCGCGTCGTCGTCGGAGACGAGGTCGGCCAGGACGCCGTCCGCCCCGTCACCGACCGCGCTGTCCAGCGACACCGGGTCGGCGGCCCAGAGCAGCAGGTCCCGGGCCCGGTCGACCGTCACACCGAGGTCCTCGGCCAGCTCCTCCATGCTGGGAAGCCGACCGAGCTCCTGGAACAGTAGGCGCTGCTGACGCACGGCCCGTTGTACTGCCTCGACCACGTGCACCGGGATCCGGATCGTGCGGCCCTGGTCCGCGATCGCCCGGGAGATGGACTGCCGGATCCACCAGGTGGCGTAGGTGGAGAACTTGAAACCGCGCTTGTAGTCGAACTTCTCCACAGCCCGCATCAGGCCGAGGTTGCCTTCCTGGACAAGGTCGAGCATCGACAGCCCGTGACCGGTGTAGCGCTTGGCCATCGCCACGACGAGTCGCAGGTTGGACTGGATGAGGGTCTGCCGCGCCTCTTCCCCGAGAGCCACCAGCAGTCGGAGGTCGTGCTCATCCTCCAGCGCGGCGCCATCGGCCAGTGCCTCGCCCGCGAGCAGCCCGGCCTCGATCATCTTGGCGATCGCCACCTCCTGCTCGGCGGTGAGCAGGGCGATCCGGCCGATCTCGTGCAGGTACACCCGCATCAGGTCGCTCGAGATGCCCTGGGTGGCTAGCCCGTTGGCACTCTGACCGTTCGCACCATGCCCGTTGGCCGCCCGCGCGGTGGCACCGTTCGTCCCGTTGGCCGTCCGCAGCACCCGTGGGCGTGGGACGGTGGGTTGTGTGCGCGTTGCTCGTTGCCCAGGCCCCCCGACCTCGGGTGGACCCTGAAGCGTTGCCGACATCCCCGAATCTCCCTCACCACAGCTGTGGCCCCCAGGAACCAAGTGTCGCGTGCCTCACATGGGGCGTGCGCAGGGTTTTACCGAAACATGAAGAAACCCGATCCCGACAAACTACCGCAAAACGGGGTCTCGGCGGGGCGCGCCGGCTAGACCGCACCGCCGATCGCGCGCTCACGGAGAGTACGCCGGTGCTGCTCGAGAGCGACCAGCTCACCGAACAACCGGTTGTACTCCCCCGCCTGCTCGACGGGGTTCATCCGCTGAAGTCGTGACTTCACCTGCTCGATCCGGCGCGACGCGGTCAGCTCCTGCAGCCGCGCGACCAGCGCGCCGGCGAACCTTCCGTCCGGTTCGCCGGACCAGTGCAGGGGCTCCACGAGCAGCGCCGACACGGCCGAGCGACTGTCATCGTCCTCGGCGTGGTCCCGGACGCCGCTCTCCCAGCCATCGGCACGACCCGCGCCGGTCCCACCGGCGGCCACGACGGCCCGGCGTACGGCCGCATAGGTCGGATGGGTGAAGTCGTCGTCGCCGAGCTCGTCGAAGGCGGCGCCCACCAGCTGCGGGTGCTGCACGACCACCTTCAGCGCCTCCCGCTCGTCGGTGAAGCGTGGGTCACGCAGGTCGGGTACGGCGGGGCGCGGCGGCGGCTCGCCGCTCGTGGCCTCGTCGGCCCCTCGGCGAGCGGGGTGCGAGCCCCGCCGAGCGGCCTGCCGGACCTCGGTGCGGACCTCCTCGATGTCGAGTCCGAGCATCCCGGACAGCTCCCGTGCGAACGCGTCGATCTTGGACCTGTCGCGGACGCTGGACACCAGCCGCGCCGCGTCGCGCAGCGCGTCGACCCGGCTGTCGGCGCGATCGAGGTCGTAGCGGTCGAGCACGTTGCGCAGCACGAACCGGTAGAGCGGCACCCGTCGCGCGACCAGCTCGCGCACCTCGGCGTCGCCCTTGGACAGGCGGAGGTCGCAGGGGTCGAGCCCGTCGGGCTCGATGGCGACATACGTCTGGGCGACGAACTGCTGGTCGCCCTGGAAGGCCCGGACCGCCGCCCGCTGACCGGCCTCGTCACCGTCGAAGGTGAAGATCACCTCGCCGCGGAACTGGTCGTGGTCGAGCAGCAGCCGCCGAAGGACCCGGCCGTGCTCCTCGCCGAACGCCGTGCCGCAGGTCGCGACCGCGGTGGGCACGCCGGCGAGATGACAGGCCATCACGTCGGTGTAGCCCTCGACCACGACCGCCTGCGACCGCCGGGCGATCTCCCGGCGGGCCATGTCGACGCCGTAGAGCACCTGGCTCTTCTTGTAGACGGGCGTCTCGGGCGTGTTGAGGTACTTCGCCTCGATCCGGTCGTCGTCGAACAACCGGCGGGCGCCGAAGCCGACGACGTCACCGCCGATCTCACGGATCGGCCAGAGCAGCCGGCCGCGGAACCGGTCATAGGGCCCCCGACCGGAGGTCGCGACCAGGCCGGCCGTCACCAGCTCCTCGTCGCGGAAGCCCTTCTGCCGCAGGAAGGTGAGCAGTGCCTCGCCCGAACGGGGAGCGAACCCCAGCCCGAAGCTCTGCGCGACCTCCTTGTCGAAGCCACGCTCGGACAGGAACTGTCGCGCGGTCACGGCATCGGGGGCGTCGAAGAGCTGACCGGCGTAGAAGTCGGCCGCCAGCCGGTTGGCCTCGACCAGCCGGGGCCGCTGGGAGCTGTCGCGTCTCGGTGCGCCGCCACCGTCGGTGTAGCGCAGCTGGACGCCGTACCTCGCAGCCAGGCGCTCGACGGTGTCGTGGAACGTCAGTCCCTCGATCCTCATCAGGAAGTCGATGACGTCTCCGCCCTCGGAGCAGCCGAAGCAGTGGAAGAACTGCCGAGCCGGTGTGACGTGGAACGACGGCGTCTTCTCGTCGTGGAACGGGCACAGGCCCTTCAGGGACCCGCCGCCCGCCTTGCCCAGCGTCACATGGTCGGAGATGACCTCATCGATCCGCGCGCGCTCGCGCACGAGCGCGATGTCTTCCTCACGGATCAGGCCGGCCACGGCGCGAGTCTACGAGGCCTCACGTCCGCCCGACATTGGCGAGGGGTACGTCGGAGTCCGCGAGCTTGCCCGGATCGACCCGCCGACCCGACCTGATCAGCTCCTGGACGTCGTCCATGGTGTCCCACACGTCGACATGCATCCCGGCCAGCATGCGGTCGTCGTCGAGCCAGAACGCCATGAACTCCCGCCCCGGCACATCCCCACGGGTGACCACGCTCGGCTGGACGCCCCGGCGGACATGACCGGAGTACTCCATGCCTGTGTCGTACTGGTCGGAGTAGAAGAACGGCACGACGTCGTACACCACGTCCTGGCCCAGCATGGCGCGCGCCGCCGCCTGCCCGCCGTCGTTCGCGTTGGCCCAGTGCTCGACGCGCACGCGGTAGCCGAGCACCGGGTTGAACCAGTGGGCGATGTCGCCGGCGACGTAGACGTCGGGGTCGGAGGTCCGCAGGGACTGGTCGCACAGGACGCCGTTGTCGACGTCGAGCCCCGCCACCTCCGCCAGCTGGGTGTTGGGGGCCACGCCGACACCGACGACGACCATGTCCGCCGGGACGACCTGGCCTCCAGACGTGCGCACACCCGTGACATGCCCGTCCTCGGTGACGATCTCCTCGACGCCCTCCCCGAGGCGGACATCCACTCCGTGGTCGGTGTGGATGTCCGCATAGACCTGCCCGATCTCGGGGCCGAGAGCGCCGAAGAGCGGGGTGGGCTGCGGTTCGACCACGGCCACCGAGCCGCCGTACCCCCGCGCAGCGGCCGCGACCTCCAGGCCGATCCAGCCGGCGCCGATGACCACGACGCGAGGCTTGGTCTCGAACCTCTTCCTCAGGG
>JBOHDD010000543.1:0-4641 GCA_050699155.1 Nocardioidaceae bacterium | reverse complement strand
GAGCCCTTCGTCACCGACTGGACCCTCACCGTCATCGGTACGTCGTACCCGAGCTCGTGCAGAGCCGCCACGATGGCGCTGTCCTGCGACGACGACATCGCCACCGCACTCTCGCGCTGAGCCTGCTTCACCGACTGGTCCGGTGGGTAGTAGAGGTCCCGCGGGACGAGCGCGCGCTGCGGGTCGAACCAGGCCAGCAGTGCGTCGCCGAGCGTGAGCTCGGCCGTCGGTGCGGTCACCGACACCGTCGTCAGGTCGAGCTCTCCCGCAGTGGCGTAGGTCTGCCGCCCGGCGATCTCCACGATCGCGCTGCCGCCGGAGTCGCCGAGGGTGTTCTGTACCGGCCCAGGCCGCATCGCGACATACGGCACCGGACGCAGCCAGGCCACCGCGCACAGGGCGACCAGGAGGAGACCGGCCACCAGCAGTGACGCGGTACGACGACTCATGCAGGGAAGTTTCTCACCGGCTGGCCTGCTCGTCCCTCGCGGGGCGCGCCCGGCGTACGGCGATCCCGCTGGCGCGGTCGGTCGGCGCGGGACCGACCCCCTTGCCCGCCGCCGGATGCGGCTTCTGCAGCGCAGCGGCGAACCGGTCGTAGGCGGCGGCCGAGTCCTCTTCGTCGGGGGGCCGCGGGTCTCGAGAGGCCCAGCCGGCCCACGCCATCGCCAGCGCGGTCACGACCGCCGGCGGCACCAGCCAGAGCAGGATCTCCACGGGGTCAGCCTAGGGCGCCGGCGTGGGTCGCCGGCCGCAACTCTCACGGCGTGCCCACCCATTCCTGGGATCCGTCACCGAAGTGCTGGTGCTTCCAGATCGGGACGGTCGCCTTCAGCTCGTCGATCAGCGCGCGGCAGGCCGCGAACGCGTCACCACGATGACCGCAGGAGACCGCGACCACCACCGCCAGGTCTCCGATCTCGAGCTCGCCGACCCGGTGCACGGCGGCGACCCCGATCACGGACTCGCGCTCCGCCACCCGACGCGCCACCTCGGTCATCTGGTCGACGGCGGTCGGGTGCGCGGTGTAGCCCAGCCCAGCCACGACGCGACCCTCGTCGTGGTCCCGAACGACGCCGACGAACAGGGCCTCACCCCCCGCAGCTGGGTCGGCCACCGCAGCGCGGACCTCCTCGACCGACAACGCGGTGTCACGGATGTCGACGAGCCGAACCACATCGCTCACGGCTCGACCCTAGCCCGCCATGCGTGCGGCACGAGGGTTGCCTGTGGAAGTAGGTTGGTCGTATGGCAGATCCACCCCAGGAGCGCCCCGACGACGGTGACGACCAGTCGCGTCAGGACAACCCGTTCGCCGGTACACCCTTCGAACAGCTGTTCTCGGCGTTCACGGGCGGTGCCACTGGCTCCGGCGGGTCAGGAATGCCCGACCTGTCGCAGCTGATGTCCCAGGTCCAGCGGATGATGACGCCGTACTCCGGCTCGGTGAACTGGCCGCTGGCCAAGGACACCGCACGTGGCCAGGTGGCGCAGGCGTCCGATCCCACTCCCACCAGCGCCGACCAGCGCGCCGTCGCCGACGCCGTGCAGCTCGCCGAGCACTGGCTCGACGAGGCGTGCATGTTCCCTTCCGGCGCCCACCGGCCCACGGCATGGAGCCGCGCCGACTGGATCGAGCGCACCTTCCCTGCGTGGCAGAAGATCGTCGAGCCGGTGGCCAGCCACATCAACAGCGCGATGGAGAAGGCGCTCCCCGAAGAGGCCAAGGCCATGGCAGGCCCGATGATGGGGCTGCTGACGCAGGCCGGTGGGTCGATGTTCGGAGCGCAGATCGGCCAGGCCCTTGCCGGGCTCGCCGGTGAGGTCGTCGCCTCCTCCGACATCGGGGTGCCGCTGACGTCGGGCGACGAGGCCGCCCTGGTGCCGGCCAACATCAAGGAGTTCGGCGACGGGCTCGGGCTGGACGCGGAGGATGTGCTGCTCTACCTCGCGCTGCGCGAGTGCGCGCACCAGCGGCTGTTCCGGCACGTCCCCTGGCTGCGGTCCCACCTGCTCAGCACTGTGGAGGCGTACGGCAGGGGCATGACCATCGACATGTCGAAGATCGAGAGCTCGTTGACCTCGCTCGACCCGACCAACATGGAGTCGATGCAGGAGGCGCTCAGCGGCGGTCTGTTCGAGCCCGAGCAGACACCGGAGCAACAGGCCGCGCTCTCGCGGCTGGAGACGGCTCTGGCACTGGTCGAAGGGTGGGTCGACGACGTCGTGGCACAGGCGACGGACGGCCGGATGCCGGCGGCCGGTCGCCTTCAGGAGGCGGTACGCCGCCGGCGCGCCGCCGGTGGCCCGGCCGAGCAGACCTTCGCCTCGCTGGTGGGAATGGAGCTCCGCCCGCGCCGGCTTCGTGACGCCACCGCGCTGTGGGGTGCCCTGCGCGCCTCTCAGGGGATGGAGGCCCGCGACGCAGTGTGGTCGCACCCCGACCTGATGCCGAGCGCGGCCGACCTGGACGACCCGCTCGGTTTCTCCGCGGGGGGCCGCAGCGAAGCGTCGACCGCCGTCACCGACGCCGAGTTCGACGCGGCACTCGCCGAGCTGCTCGACACCAGCGAGCCCACCACTGAACCCGGCAGCGAACCCGTCGACGAGACCGACGACGGAGACCAGGACCCGCCCCGGTGAGCCTGCACGCCGACGCAACCGACGTGCTGACGAGGTGGAGCCCACCGGACCACGCCCAGGCCGAGCTGCGGACGCAGTACCTCCGCCATCTCGGCACGCATCGCGATGGCGTCTGGCGTGACTGCCGGCCGGACCACGTCACGGCCAGCGCGCTCGTGGTCTCGGCCGACCGGACCCGCGTGCTGCTGACGCTGCACGCCAGGATCCGGCGCTGGCTGCAGACGGGGGGCCACTGCGAGCAGGGTGACACGAGTCTGGCCGCAGCGGCTCGCCGCGAGGCGGTCGAGGAGTCCGGCATCTCCGGACTGCGCATCGACGAGGTCCCGGTGCTGCTGGCGTACCACGAGGTCCCCTGCGGCCCTGTCCGCCCCGCACACCATCTGGACGTGCAGTACGTCGCGCGGGCCACGGACGGCTCCAGCACCAGGATCAGCGACGAGTCGGACGACCTGCGATGGTTTGCCGTCGACGGGCTCCCGGAGGACACCGACGACTCGGTGCGCGCGCTCGTCCACCACGGACTGCTCCGCCTCTCCAGATCCACCTCCCCCTCGCTGCGCTGAGTGGTCAGCGCAGGGGAGAGGGCGGGGGGTCCACGTCGTCGTCGCTGAGCTGCAGCCCCGACGCGGCCGCGACGCCCTCGAGGTAGCCCCGGGCACGCTCGGTCCGCGGGAAGCGCTCCAGCAGGGACCAGAAGCGTTTGCTGTGCCCGGCCTCGACCAGGTGGGTGAGCTCGTGCAGCAGGACGTAGTCGATCACCCACCCGGGCATGCCCTGCAGCCGTGCCGACAGCCTGATGGTGCGGTCCTCTGGTGTGCACGACCCCCAGCGCGACTTCTGGTTGTCGACCCAGCGGACCGACGCCGGTATGGCCTGCCCGTCGAGGTACCGCCGCGAGAGGTCCCGGGCCCGGCGCTGCAGCGAGCTGTCGGTCGGGCGGCGGCGTCGCTCCTGCTTCTCGAGCCGTTCGATCATCGCGGCCACCCATCGCCGCTCCTCCGCTCGGCTCATCCTGGCCGGAATCAGCACCACGATGCGGTCCTGCTCGCGGTAGGCCGCCACCGTGCGCCGCCGGCGACGGCTACGGCGTACCTCGACCTCCGGTGCGTCGGAGGGTGGTACGTCGGGGCCTGCCACGAGAGCCAACCTACCGCCGGGGTCCACCCGGAAGACGACCGGGAATCTTTCGTCCACAACCCGTGGACGGCCGTCCGGGCAGGTCGACGCGCATCCGGGGCGTTGGGACGGCCCCCCCGGGCAGGGTTCGTCCACAGGGCGTGCACCGCCCTGCCGCCGCATTCCACACGCCGTCCCCAAGTCCTCCCCAGAGTTATCCACAGGGGTGGACAACGCCGCGTTGACGCTGGCGCGCCGGCGCCCTAGCGTCTTCTCCGCATGAGGCCCCCGCCGCGCCGGTGGCCGTCCGCAAGGGGAAGGCGGGCGACCTCTCGAGCGCAGGCGGGGGCCTTGTTCTGTCGCCGCTCAGAACTCCATCCTATTTCCGCACAAAAGTGGATATTTCTCCCCACTACCCGCCGAGACGAGCGTGGCGGCGTGGCATAACGCTACGACTGACGTAGTGTGGCGCGATGTCAGGGCGACCTCGGCGTGCACGCCGCGTCACGGCGGCCCTCGACCGGCGGGTCTTCCCCGAGGCTCCCGTCGCGACGACCGGAGAGAAATCGACCAACCTCGAGACCCGAGCCGACCGGGCACCGGGTTCCGATCGACAAGGCAAGGAGGCCGTCATGGCGGAGACGTGGAGCGGCGAGTTCTACTGCGTCAAGTGCAAGGAGAAGCGCGAAGCTAGCGGCGAGGTCAGGGTCAACGACAAGGGCACCCGGATGGCCAAGGCCCAGTGCCCCGTCTGTGGCACCAACCTCAACCGCATCCTCGGCAAGGCCTGATCGCAGCCCCAACGAGCCACCGTCCGGACCGGACGGCAGACCGGCATCGACAGCGATCCGGCTGCCCCTGAGTCGTCGGACGAATAGAGGC
>JBOHDD010000542.1:0-2324 GCA_050699155.1 Nocardioidaceae bacterium | reverse complement strand
CCGGAGCAGACCGTACTTGCTGCCCAGGCCGAGGAGCACGCCGCTGGCCAGGCACACCAGCCCGGTCGTGAGCATCGGCCACACCGCGAACATGCCGAGTGCCTGGTAGGCGACGCCCTTGACCGCGTGGTCCCCGGTCAGCCAGGCGGTGATCACCAGGACTCCGACGACCAGCTCGATCCCGATCCAGGTCCCGGCCGACAGGATGTGCACGACCAGCGTGGTCTTGCGTGCTCGGCCGCCGAGACGCCACGGCCCCGGACGTCGTACTCCCAACCGGCCCGCTTGCGGGACCGGCGCGTCGATGGTGTTCGTCTGCATGCCTCCAGACTCGGCGCCGCGGCGTCACGAGGCATCCGCACGATTGCGGCCTCGGGTGTACGCAAGCCGACGTATGTCGAGGTGCGGACTCGAGCAAAGAAACCTGTGAGATCCGCGTCATAGCCCGTGGGTGCGCCCGTCCCATCTGTGTCAGCGCCCCTGTGAAAGGAGGGCCAATGCGCAGCAGAGACCTGGGCGTGTTCCGGGACTGGGAGGAGTGGGAGCTCGAACGTCTGGTCGACAGGTTCGTACGGATCCTCGGACGACTGCCCGATGGTTCGGCCGAGCTGGCACGCTTCCACCGCAGTGAGTGCGGCCTGCTGATGCGGGTGCCGCCGCGGCGGACCCGGCGCACCGTCGCGCGCTAGCGACGGCGCTCCGGCACGAGCCAGACTCCGTCGCGTGGCCTCAGAGTGAGCAGCGGGTCGAGGGTCAGCTCTCGGCCCGGCACGGCTCGAAGCCGCCATCGCGCGAGGATCGTGGCCAGCGTGAGGACCCCCTCGGTCATCGCGAAGCCTTCGCCGAGGCACTGTCGGGTGCCGCCACCGAACGGGAAGTAGGCGGACCTCGGCCGCCCTGGGTGGGGTGCGTCGAACCGGGACGGGTCGAACCGCTCCGGGCTGGGCCACCAGCGCGGGTCCCGGTGGACGACCCACTGGGACACGAGCACCACCGTGCCCGAAGGAAGGGCGATGCCGGCGGTCTCGGTGTCGCAGCGGGCCTGGCGGCCCATCGCCCACGACGGTGGGTAGAGGCGCAGTGCCTCGGCGAGCACGGCGCGGACGGACGGAAAACGCTCCAGGTCGTCCTCGGTAGGGACCCCGCCTGTGCCGCAGACCGACATCACCTCTCCCGCGACGGCCTCCTGCACCTCCGCGTGCTCCGCGAGGAGGTGGCATGCGTTCGCGAGGGCACCCGCCGTGGTCTCGTGCGCGGCCAGCAGCAGGGTCACGACCTGGTCGCGGACTTTGCGTGGGTCTTCCTCGTCCGCGAGGAGCACCGACAGCAGGTCTGCACCGTCGGAGGGCCTCCCAGACCGGTGCTCGCGGACGAGCCTCGCCGCGAGGTCGTCCAGGCCGGCGATCCCGCGCCGCAGCCGTTGTGCCGTTGGGGGCAACCGCAGCAACAGCCGGCCGAAGGGCATCAGCATCACGCCGTACGCGAAGAGCAGGTCGGTAAGGGCGGCGGAGACCATGGGCACGTCGTCGTCGATCCTGGTGGCGAACAGCGAGCGCCCCGCGACGGTCAGGGTCGTCCGCACCATCTCGGCATGCATGTCCAGCGCTTTCCCCGGGTCCCACGACCGCACCGCCTGTGCTGTCACGTCGGTCATCGCCTCGGAGTAGGCGCTGATGCGGCGAGGATGGAAGACAGCCTGAAGCATCCGACGGTCATGCCGGTGGGTCTCGCCCTCGCTGGTGAGTAGACCGTCACCGAGCACGGCGCGTGCGCGCTGGAGCACCGGCCCCTTGTGGAAGTCGTGCACTCGTGCGGTGAGCACGTCGTGGACTGCGTCAGGATGCGACAGCAGGACGGCATCGACCGGTCCGAGTCGGAGGCGGACGGCATCGCCGTACTCGCGAGCACAGCGGGTCAGGAAGCCGAGACGGTCGTGCCGGAACCGCAGCGCGTTGCCGACGAGCGGAGGTGACGGCGGGCAGGGAAGATCCGTGATCGTCCGCACGCTGCCACCGTAGCCGCGCTCGGCGTCACCGCCCGTCCGCGCCGCACTGGAGACCGAGAGGATGCGTGGGTACGACGCGCTGCTCTCCGGCGAGGCCGATGTCACGGTTGCCGTAGCCACTGCTGAGACGCCGTCGGTGCGCGAGGCGCGGTTCAGGCAGGAGCCGTTGCTGGACGAGCCGCTGGACCTCCTGGTGCCTGCCTCGCACCGGCTGGCCGGTCGCACCGGCGTACCCGTCGAGGACGTGCGCGAGGACGACTGGATCGTGCCCGTCGCCGGCAGCTGTGACTTCTACGAGCTGACGCTCGCCGCCTGCACC
>JBOHDD010000541.1:0-13825 GCA_050699155.1 Nocardioidaceae bacterium | reverse complement strand
GACCTGCCGTGTCGCTAATCGCGCTTTGTGATCGCGTCGGGTGGGCTCCGGAATTCTGGAAGTGGGACCCGCTCGACCGGCAACCGGTTCGAGGCCTGCCAGCAACGCAGGCTGAGCATCACCCTCTGCCGCACGCCGACAGCACCAAGCGTGGGAGACGTCAACATCCGAGACGACCACTCCGACCTCGCCCTCGAACTCCTTCAACTCCGTGCACACCGTGCGATTGAACGGTTGAGACCGAGCGTGGAATAGGGTAGGATTCGAATATCAGTTCGAGTCACAGGAGCAGTGATGCCCTCTCGCCCGGGATCCAACGGTCCGCCCGTGGCCAGCGCGTGGTCGGAGTCGGTGCGCTCGACTCCGGTCGGCACCGAGCTGTCCCGGTTGCTGGAGACCCGCCGCACCGCGAGCCTGACCGACCGCGAGCTCGCCGATGCGCTGACTGCACGCCGCCGGCTGGCGAACCAGAACGAGGCCGAGCAGCTGCGACTGGCCGAGGAGCTGCACCGGCGCCGCGAGGCCGATGACCCAGACACCGCCCACACCGGGCCCCGTCACCGCGCAGAGGTGGCCGTCTGCGTGGGCATGGAGCTTCGCGTTGCCTGGAGCCAGACGCGCAACCGGGCGGAGCAACGGCTGCACCTTGCCCGCGCGCTTGCCGACGAGCTGCCCCGCATCCGCGCGCTGCTGACGGACGGACGGATCGACGAGTACGCCGCTCAGATCATCGCCAACGAGCTCACCAGGATCAATGACCCGGGGCTGGTCGCGGTCGCGGAGGAAGTGCTTCTCGACCGGTTGGGCGTCGACGGCGGCCCGGTCACCGCCTTGGTCGCCTCCGACACGACGAAGATCGGGCGGCTTGCCCGGCTGACCCTGGCGGAGGCGGATCCCGCTGCCTTCGACGAGCGCTTCAACCGTGCCCACGCCGGACGCAGGGTCACCCGACAGGGCGAGGGAGACGGCATGGCCCGGTTGACGCTGACCCACACCAGCGTCGACGTCGAGGCCATCCACCACCGGCTCACGATGATCGCGATCGGTCTGGGCACCGGTGACCCCCGCACGCTGGATCAGCGGCGCGCCAACATCGCGGTCGACCTCCTCATCGGCAGGATCGGCGTCGACTCCTCCACGGCCGAGCTGGAGGCCGACCGACCACCGCGTTCGGGTGCATGAGGACGGCGGGCCTCGGGTGCAGGTCAACGTCACGGTGCCGATCCAGAGCCTGATGGGTGTCTCGGACGACCCCGGCATCCTGCCTGGCGGCGAGCCCATCCCGGCATCGCTCGCCCGCCAGATCGCATCAGACCCCGGCTCGGTGGGTACCGCATGCTGACCGACCCGGCCGGCAACATCCTCGACCTGTCCACCCACGGCTACCGGCCAGGCGCCGCTCTGGTCCGAGCCGTCGACGCCCGTGACCAGACCTCGGTCGCGCCGGGGAGCAGTACACCGGCCTCCGGTTGCGACCACGACCACCAGGTCCCTTACCCGCGCGGTCAGACCAGCTACGTCAACACCGGTCTACTCGCCAGGTCCGACCACGTGATCCGCCATAGCCCCGGCTTCAAGATCGAGCAGACAGCGCCCGGAGTGTTCGAGTGGACGATGCCAACGGGCCACACGTGGACCCGACGGCCACCGCCCCAACCGCTCGGCCACTGGCCCGCGGACTGGCGACAACCGGTATCGGTGCAGCAGGTCCAGGACGGTCTCGTCGCGCTCGAACGCCAACACACCAAGGAGGTCCGGGCCCGGGTCGCCGCCGCCCGACGCCGCATCGCCGAAGCAGGCCTCCACCGGTGGGAGCGACAGTACGACGACCCGAGCGCGTCCGGGCCCGTCGACGACGCCGACGTCACCGATGCAGACCTCAACGAAGCCGATTACGAGATGCTGGCCAGCCTGACCGAGGACATGCTGGCCGACTGGTGACCGCTCAGAACCTCAGCCGGCGCAGGTAGTCATAGCCGACCTCGGCAGTCTGCAGCGGGCTGACGTCAGGGGTGTCGTTCTCCATGATGTACTCCCGCACCGAGTGCGCGCGGAAGATCCGGGCGAAGTCGATCATCCCGGTCCCGAGGTCGGCCATGTCCCCGTCCTCGGCATGCCGATCCTTGACGTGATACTGCAGGACCCGCTGGCGGGCGGACCGCATCACGTCGATCGTGAAGCCCTCAGGGTCGTCGGCCCCGTCGCCACTCTCGATCCCACCGGTCACAGCCCAGTAGATGTCGATCTCAAGGTGCACCAGGCTCGGGTCCAGCTCTGCCATCAGGATGTCCCACGGGTGCAGGCCACCTCCGAGGTCGATCGTGAACTCGTGCGCGTGGTTGTGGTAGCCGTACAGCAGCCCAGCACTCCGCGCGGCCGCGGCCTCGGTGTTCATCTGCTCCGCCCAACGCTTCCAGTCGTCGGCGCTGGCAGAGGAGAGGAACGGCACGACCATGTACGACTGCCCCAGGGTCACCGCGTTCTCGATCTTCGTCGCCAGCCCCTCGGCGTCGGGGCTGATGCCGTCGTGACTCGACGTCGCGCTGATGCCGATGGAGTCGTAGAAGGCCCGGAGCTCAGCCGCCGTACGCCCGAAGTAGCCAAGGGCCTGCTCGACCTTCGGATAGCCTATCCCCGCGATCCGGGTCAGTGTCTCGTCGAACCCCGGTGACCCCCACAGGGCATCGCGAACGGTCCACAGCTGGATGCTGACCAAGCCGGGCGGACCCCTCCTCAGCCCGGTCTCCCGCACCGTCGCCCCGGCGGGTACGGCGCCCGCGCCCACCGTCGCCAACCCGGCCGCCGTCGCGAGTGCACCACGCAGGAACGACCGTCGACCGATGCCCTCGCGGGCCAGCGAACGGTCGAGCGCGGCATCTCCGTCGAATCCGTAACACATGACGATCCTCTTCTCAGCTCGACGTGCTGAAGGCCGCGTCGAAGGTCGCCTCTGGCGCCTCGAAAGCCATCCCTCGCACGAACTCCAGCGCCTCGGGCGCTCCTAGCAGCCGGTCCATCCCCGCGTCCTCCCACTCGACGGAGATCGGGCCGTCGTAACCGATGGTGTTGAGCATCCGGAAGCACGCCTCCCAGGGCACGTCTCCGTGTCCCGTCGACACGAAGTCCCAGCCGCGGCGAGGGTCGGCCCAGGCCAGGTGCGACCCGAGACGTCCGTTGCGGCCGTTGCCGACCCGCTTCTTCGCGTCCTTGCAGTCGACGTGGTAGATCCGGTCCTTGAAGTCCCAGAGGAAGTCCACCGGATCGAGGTCCTGCCACACGAAGTGGCTGGGGTCCCAGTTGAGCCCGAACGCCGGACGGTGCCCGATCGCCTCCAGCGCACGCACCGTGGTCCAGTAGTCATAGGCGATCTCCGACGGGTGCACCTCATGGGCGAACCTGACCCCGCACTCGTCGAACACGTCGAGGATGGGATTCCACCTGTCGGCGAAGTCCTGGTACCCGGCGTCGACCATCGCCTGGGTCACCGGCGGGAACATCGCGACGTACTTCCACACCGAGGATCCGGTGAAGCCGACGACCGTGTCCACGCCGAGCCGCTGGGCCGCGCGCGCGGTCATCTTCATCTCCTCGGCCGCACGCCGGCGTACGCCCTCGGGGTCGCCGTCGCCCCAGATCGCCGGCGGCAGGATGTCCTTGTGCCGGGCGTCGATCGGGTCGTCGCAGACGGCCTGGCCCTTGAGGTGGTTGGAGATCGCCCAGACCCGCAGGTTGTGCTTCTCGAGCAGGTCCCGCTTGTCGCGGACGTACGAGTCGTCCTCGGAGGCCTTCCACACGTCGAAGTGGTCACCCCAGCAGGCGATCTCGAGGCCGTCGTAGCCCCATTCCGAGGCGAGCCTGGCCACCTCCTCGAAGGGAAGGTCGGCCCACTGGCCGGTGAAGAGGGTGATCGGTCGTGCCATCTGTTGCTCCTTCGTCTCGGGGCGGGTCGCGGCTTCCTCGTCACGTCGCGCCGGCGTCGGCGCCGACGCCGGCAAGGGCAAGCAGCAGGTCCTTGACCTCGGTGGCTTCGATGTCGGTACGGGCATGCCCGCCGTCCGAGCACAGCAGCACGGGTCCGTCGGCGGGGTCCTCGGGCAGCCGTCCGTGGGTCCCGCTGACCGGAGACGGGTCGAGGGGTACGACGTCCATCGCGTACCGCAGACCCACCTTCTTGCGCAGCAGCCCGGCGGCGGCGCGTACCTTGACCCAGCGGTCGGCCGGGTCCAGGAACAGCTCCGCGGGGTCGTAGCCGGGCTTCTTGTGGATCTCCACCGCCCGGGCGAAGTCCGGCGCCCGGTCGTCGTCGAGCCAGTAGTAGTAGGTGAACCAGGCCCCGGGCTCGGCCACGAGCACCAGGTCGCCGGCGCGTTCATGGTCGAGCCCGAACTCCGCCTGCCCCGCCCGGTCCAGCACCAGGTCGACGCCGGGCAACAGCGCAACCAGGTCGCGGACCTGCGGGATGTCACGGGCGTCCCGAACGTAGACGTGCGCGATCTGGTGATCCGCGACCGCGAAGGCACGCGACGTCCACGGGTCGAGCAGCTCGCCGCTCGCGTTGGTGTGCACGTGCAGCAGGCCCGCCCGCCGAAGTGTCCGGTTCACGTCGACAGGACGAGAAGCATCGGTGATGCCGTACTCGCTGAGGACGACGACCGTGACGTCCGAGCCGAGTGCGTCGTCGAGCAGCGGGGCCAGCTCAGCGTCGAGATCTCGCGCCGCACTCGCCGCCTTGTCGGAGCCCGGCCCGAAGCGCTGGAGGTCGTAGTCCAGGTGGGGCACGTAGACCAGGGTCAGGTCGTGGTCGGGAAGCAGACGCCGCGCGGCCGCGACGATCCAGCGCGAGCT
Source organism: Nocardioidaceae bacterium (assembly GCA_050699155.1). Lineage (GTDB taxonomy): Bacteria > Actinomycetota > Actinomycetes > Propionibacteriales > Nocardioidaceae > JBOHDD01. The sequence continues at coordinate 8,980 of JBOHDD010000541.1, read as the reverse complement.
CGTGATCGATGCAGTCGGCCCCCAGTAGCTGAACAGCGGGAACGGGCCGAACTCGGTCGTCAGCTCGTCATGCAGCTCCGGTGGCCACGTCCAGCAGTCCGGTGACTTGCGGCCGTCCGCGTGGTACACCGGTCGCGGAGTGATGGTCACGTCGGTGGTCGACCCCATGGCGTACCACCAGCAGACGTTTGCCACCCGGTAGTCGGGCCGCGCGCGGCGGGCGGCCTCCCAGACCTTCTCACCGGCGACGAGCCTGTTGTGCTGACGCCACAACATGACCTCGCCGAGGTCACGGAAGTACCAACCGTTGCCGACGATCCCGTGCTCACGCGGTAGGGACCCGGTGAGCAGGGTCGACTGCACCGTGCAGGTGACCGCCGGCAGGACGGTGCCCAGCCGTGCGCGAAAGCCGGACTCGGCGACTCTGCGCAACGCAGGCATCAGTTCGAGCAGTCGCGGCGTCAGCCCGACAACGTCGAGGACCAGCAGTCTGCTCACGCGGCCTCCAATCCGAACTCGACGAGCCGGTCGCGCACCCACGCCAGCTCACCCGCGAGACCCTCGATCAAGGCGGCCTCACCGTCCGGACGCTGTCCCGGAGGCAGGACCGACCAGGTGTACGTCTCGACCTCCAAATGGTCCGTGCGCGGGTGGTCACCGCCGACGAGCACCGCGAGGGCATCGACGAGCTCGCCGCGGGTGCTCCGCAGCGGAGCCTCCAGGTCGACATGCACCGGCACATGGAAGTGCACCCGCCACGGGTGCTCGCCCGAGAGGGGTCGGGAACCGCCCATGGCAAGGTCGAGGTCGTCCCTGGCGTCCACACGCGCGCCGTGGCGTTCGCGCACCTGGTGCAGGAACCGGTCCTCCGCGAACCCGAAGAGAGCGTCGCGCGTGACGGGGTCGGCGGGTGACTCGGCGTGCAGTGCCGCCGAGGGTTGTGCCTTGACCACCGGGAGCCCGGCCGCGGTCAGGGTGGCCAACGCCTCCCCTGGGTCCTCGAAGCCGGTCGCCAGGTGGCAGGTGTCGACACAGACTCCCAGGTAGTCACCGTCGACCCCGGCCAGCCGCTCCGCCGCGTCAGCGGCCGTCTCGATGATGCATCCCGGCTCCGGCTCGAGCCCCACCTGCACCGGCCGGCCGGTGTCCGCGGCCACCTTGGCCAACCCGTCCGCGAGCTGGTCGAGATGCTCGCGGGCGGCCTCCTGCCGGTCGGAGTACCAGGGAGACCGCCAACCCAGAGGGACGCTGGACACGCTGCCCCGCACCGCGTCGTCCGGCAGCAGCCGGGCCAGCACCCGTGCGCAGTCCAGGGTGTAGTCGAGGCGTGACTGCTTGGACCAGTCGGGGTGGTACACCGCCTTCTTCACCACCGGCGCGTGGAAGCGGGCGTACGGGAACGCGTTCAACGTCACGATCTCCAGGCCGTGCAGGTCCAGGACCTTACGCAGACGCTCGACCTTGCCCGGGTCGCCGGCCAGCTCGGCGGCGGCCGCGGCCGGAAGCCACAGACCGAGCCCGATCCGGTCCACACCGAGAGCTGCGCGCACCCCTCCGCCGTACCTGCGAAGCTGGGTGACCAGACCGTCGAAGTCCTCGGCCGGATGCACGTTGGTGCCGTACGCGAGATGGATCAGCGTGCCGTCGGGGTGTCGAAGCCGCACCGCTCACGCCTCCCCGGACGGACGCTCGCCACGCAGCACAGAGTTGCCGGCGAAGGTCTGCGACCGGTCGACCTCGGCAGCGTCGAGCAGCAACCGGCCGCTCTGTGCGTAGAACGCGACGGGGTTGTACCACAGGACGCGGTCGACCTCCTCGTCGCTGAAGCCGCCGGCGAGCATGGCCTGGCCGGTCTTCACCGTCTTGAGCGGGTCGCTGCGGCCCCAGTCGGCGGCCGAGTTCACCACGACCCTGTCCAGCCCGTGCTCGGCGAGGATGCGCACCATGCGGTGCTCGTCCATCTTCGTGTCCGGGTAGATGGAGAAGCCCATCCAGCAGCCCGACCCCGCGACCAGGCCGACCGTGGTCTCGTTCAGGTGGTCGACCAGCACCCGCTCCGGCGCGATACCCACCGACGCGACCAGGTCGAGCGTGCGTCTGGTGCCGTGGGCCTTGTCCCGGTGCGGTGTGTGCACCAGCACCGGCAGGTCGTGCTCACCGGCCAGCTCGAGCTGCCGCAGGAACACCTTCTCCTCCTCCGGCGTACCGGAGTCGAACCCGACCTCGCCGACCGCCACCACACCGTCCTTGGCCAGGTAGCGCGGCAGCAGGTCGAGCACCCCGAGGCAGCGCGGGTCGTTAGCCTCCTTCGGGTTGAGCGCGATGGTCGCGTGGTGGATGATCCCGAACTGCGCGGCCCGGAAGCGCTCCCATCCGAGGAGGCCGTCGAAGTAGTCGGTGAAGGAGCCGACGCTGGTGCGTGGCTGCCCCTGCCAGAACGCCGGCTCGACCACGGCACGTACACCGCCGGCATGCATCGCCTCGTAGTCGTCGGTGGTCCGCGACATCATGTGGATGTGGGGGTCGAAGATGCGCATCATGCCTCCTTGGTGCTCCGGTGGTCGGCCCGTGATGCCGCCGACTCCCTGCCGTGGAAGAAGCGTTCGGCCGCGGCGCGCCGATCGGCGTACGACGAGGTGAGCTCGCCGCGCAGCGGGCTCTCGTCCACCACCCGCGGATGCCGGTCCAGCACCAGCCAAACGTCGACGGGCACGTCCCGCCCGGCGGCCACCCGCTCGTGGCAGTAGTCCGCCACCATCCGCGCGAGCCCGGCGTCGGCGCGTTCGGCCAGGCCGGCGACGGCCTCGAGGGGTACACCCACGAACAGGCACTTGAGCACTCCCTGCCGCCATGGCTCGTCCGGCAGGTGCCAGGCCGCGTACGGGCCGAGCGCGGCGGCGACGAGGCGCACGTCGTTGGCACGCAACGCGTCCGACACCAGCGGCAGGCCGCCGCCGCCGATGTCCAGCCGCGGCAGTGCACGCAGCACCGCCCGCTTCTCGTCCCCGTCGCCGTACCGGTAGAGGTCGCCGACCTCGCAGACCAGTGCCGCCCGGTCGTCGGTGAGGGCGCGTGCGAGCGCCACCACCAGGACGACGCGCACGGCGTCGTCCAGCGTCGGTCCCAACAGCCCGGTCGGGTCGGACGGGTCCAGCGGACCGCGACCGACGACCCGTGCGGCCGCCGGATGGTGGACCCGGATCCGGGTCGGATCCGCGATGACCTCCTCGGCCAGGGCGACCAGGCGGTCATGGGCGGCGTCGGACAGCGCGGGGCCCAAGGCGGGGAAGAGCTCGGTGGCGAGGCCGGTCATCGGTCCGCCCCCACGACGATGGCGCTGCGCATCGCCTCCAGCGACCGTGCGGCCACCGCGGGCGCGGCGTGACCGTGCCGAGGCAGCTCCATCGCCACGAGCCCCGTGTAGCCGAGGTCGACCAGCGCACCGAGGGCCGCGGCCAGGTCGAGCTCGCCGTCGCCGAGCTCGAGATGCTCGTGCACGCCAGCACGCATGTCGTCGACCTGGACGTTTGCCAGCAGGCCTCCGGTACGCCGCAAGACCTCCGCGGCGGAAGCGTCCTCCACGCACACGCAGTGGCCAAGGTCCACCGTCGCGCGCAGCGGTTCGGGGTCACCGAGGCGACGGCGCAGCTCGAACACCCCGTCGATGCGCTCGACGAACATGCCGGGCTCGGGCTCGAACGCGCAGACGACGTCGTACCTGCCCGCCTCCTCCAGCACCGGCTCGACACCCGCGACCAGCCGTTGCCACCCGGTGTCCGCCGACGTGTCCGGCGGCAGGCTCCCCGACCAGAACGAGACCGCCTCCGCCCCCAGGTCGGCCGCGATTCGGACCGCCTGCTGCAGGAACTGCACCCGTCGGGGCCTGCCCTGCGCCGAGACGAGGGTCGGCTCGTGTTTGTGCCACGGGTCGAGCACATAGCGCGCCCCGGTCTCCACCACCACGGCGAGGCCGAGCTGACCCAGCCTCCTGGCGACCGCGGCGGTCTTCTCGGGCAGCGCCGGGTCGGCAGGGTCCAGATGCGGCTGGTCGACGGTCAGGGCGACCCCGTCGTAGCCGAGGTCGGCGATGATCCCGAGCGCATCGTCGAGGCGATGGCTGCCGAAGCCGTTGGTGCCGTACCCGAACCGCAGGGTCACGTCGTCGACACCACCCTCGAGGCCGCTCGCGCAACCGGCCCGGCCGCCACCACTGCGACGGCGGCGCCGACCGACCCTGCCCGCGCCGTCAGCGCCGCCTGCAGCGGGATCGCGCCACGCACTCCCGAGCCTGTGGCCGCTCGCACCGTGGTGGCGTCGGGACTCTGCGCCGCCTGCGCCTGGGCCCGGCCGACCGTGGCCGCATAGGTGGCGGCAAGCAGTGCTGCGGTGCTCGTGACCAGGCCGGGACGCCCGCGCTCCGGGATGCCTACCCGCGCCGCTATGGCCACCGTGTTGGCCGCCGCCGCTGCCGCCACCGCGCTTCGAGACCCGTGGACCTCCCCACGGCTGAGCGTGGTCACCCCGACGGTGTGTGCGGCCACGGTCAGCGCGGGTGCGGCGCCCGCGCGCACGTCCCCCGCTGCGCCGAGGAGTACGTCGAGGGCCCGGGCGCCGGCCATCACCACCGGCCCCAGCGGGCTGTTCTTGGCCACCAGGTCGTACGTCCAGACCGCGCCCGCCAGTGGGACCGCGACGGCGAGCGCACGTCGTCCGCCGGCGACCGCGGCCAGCCCGACACCGGCCGCGGTGAGACCAGAGGCCAGCTGCAGTGCTCGGGTCGCGGTCACCCGCCCGGACGGGATGGGGCGTTCGGGTCTCTCGACCGCGTCCAGCTCGCGGTCGGCGTAGTCGTTGAGGGCCATCCCGGCCCAGTACAGGCAGGCCGACGCCGCCGGCAGCAGCCAGGTCCGCCGGCCCAGCGGCCAACCGGCCGTGCTCGCACCCGCCAACGAGTCACCAGGGACGGTCAGCGCCGCCGGCAGCCGAACCAGCTCCACCAGGTCGGCGACGTTGCCGCGCGGCCTCACCCCGCTCACGCGGATGCCCCGAGCTCGGCGCACCACCGCGTCAACGCGTCCCACTGCGCGGGCAGTCGATGCTCGCTGCTGCCCGCCGGGTCCTTGAAGAAGAACCCGAGTGCGCCCAGCGGGCCGGACTGGCCGACTTCGTGTGCGCGTGCCACCAGGCGCGCAAGGTCGAGCACCAGCGGGGCGGCCAGCGCCGAGTCGCATCCGACCCAGGTGAACTGCAGGGACATCCCGACCCCGAGGAACCCCTCGAACGACACGTGGTCCCAGGCCGTCTTCCAGTCGCCGAGGTTCTCCACGTAGTCGATGTGCATCGGCCCGTCGACCTCGTGCCCGAGCATGGAGGTCAGCCCCGCTGTCTTGGTAGCCGTCTTGCTGGTGACGGCCGCCGGGTCGGCCAGGGTACGACCGTCCCCGCCACCGAGCAGGTTGTACGACGACCAGGAGCGGACCTGCAATGCGCGGCTGGAGAACATCGGGGCCAGCACGCTCTTCAGCAGCGTCTCACCGGTCTTGCCGTCGGAACCCGCCCACGGCAGTCCCTGCTGACGCGCCAGCTCCACCAGCGCGGCAGGCCGTGGCCCCGCGCTCGGCGTGAAGGCGACCACCGGGCAGCCGGCACGGTACGCGGCGTACGCGTACAGCGAGCTGTCCGGCATCGGGGCGGCACCGGCGTCCAGGGCACTCTCCAGGGCGGTCAGGTCGGCGAGCTCGGGAGTCTCACCCGGAGGAGGTTCCGTGCTCGACAGGTCGACGACCACCACCCGCTCCAGCCCGTGCTGGTCACGGAATGCCCGCAGGTCGGCCTCCACGGTGTCCGCGGTCGCGCGCTGTGTCCGTCCACCCGGCCGGGTGCCTGGCCGGATGCGCGTCTCCACCTTCTCCAGCTCCCCCGCGAGGGCACGGAGCACCGCGTGCGGGACGACCCCCGCGTCCGCCAGCGCCTCCGCGCGCTTCGGTAGGGACTGGTGGGCGACCTCGTGACCTCCGACCACCAGGTCGTGCAGCTGCGGCAGGCGTGCCTGGCGCACCTCTGGCAGCTCGCTGACGAGGCCGGTCTGAGACACCAGCCCGGACTGCACCGCCAGCGAGCCGACGGTCGCCGTCGTCGCCACCGAGCCTCGGGCGCCCACGAACCAGACTCCGGTACGAGCGGTGGTCTCCGACATGCTCATCAGTCCTCTCGCAGCAACGGCCTTCGTCAGCGCACACCCATCAGATGCTCCAGCGCCAGCTGGTCGAGCATCTCGAACGCCGTACCCCGAGCGGCCAGGGCGTCGACGTCATGGCGTTGCTCCCTCACGGCGGCGAGCTCCTCTCCCGGGCCGACGGTTGGCGTCGCGAGGTCGTCCACCCCGGCACGGGTCAGGGCCTCGGCGACCTCGGGATCGGAGCGGAACGCGTGCACGCGCTCGCGCAGGACAAGGTAGTTGCGCATACAGGCGCGCGCACTCTGCCACACACCCTCCATGTCCTCGGTGCGTGGCGGCTTGTAGTCGAAGTGCACGTAGCCGTCGTAGCGCCTTCCCGAGCCCGAGCCTTCGAGGGCGTCGACGGTCCAGAAGGCTCCGCGGAGGTTTCCTGCGCCGAACCGGAGGTCCTGGTCGTAACGAGGGCCGTGCTGGCCGTTGAGGTCGATGTGGAACAGCTTGTCCTGCCACAACGCCTGCGCGATCCCGTGTGCGTAGTTGAGGCCGGCCATCTCCTCGTGCCCGACCTCGGGGTTGAGACCCACCAGCTCGCCGTCGTCGAGCTCGCCGATGAAGGCCAGGGCATGACCGACGGTCGGGAGCAGGATGTCTCCCCGCGGCTCGTTGGGTTTGGGCTCGAGTGCGAAGCGCAGGTCGTAGCCCTGCTCGCGGACGTAGCGGCAGAGGATGTCCAGCGCCTCGCGGTACCGGTCGAGGGCGGCCTGCACGTCCTTGGAGGCTCCGGACTCCGCACCTTCCCGTCCGCCCCACAGCACATACGTCCGCGCACCGAGCTCTGCCGCGAGGTCGACGTTGCGCAGCACCTTGGCCAGCGCATGCCGGCGTACGTCGCGGTTGTTCGCGGTGAGCGCACCTTCCTTGAAGACCGGGTGCCCGAAGAGGTTGGTGGTGGCCATCTCCACGACCATGCCCGTCTCGGCCAGCGCCTTGGTGAACCGGTCGAGCGCGGTTGTCCGCGACGCCTCGTCAGGCACCAGGTCATCGTCGTGGAAGGTCACCGCGGCCGCGCCGATCTCGGCCAGCCGATGCACCGCCTCGACCGGGTCCAGCCGATCGCGGACGGCGCCCCCGAAGACGTCGACTCCCTGCCAGCCCACGGTCCAGAGGCCGAAGGAGAACCGGTCATCGGGGGTGGGTTGGTACGCCGTCACGCCCCCACCTCCCGCCAACACCGCTTCTCCGCACTCTGCTCCACGGCCTCCAACACCCGCTGGACATGCAGGCCCTCGGCGAAGCTCGGCGACGGGTCCTCACCCGCACTGATGGCGTTCACGAGGTCGACGACCTGGTGGGTGAAGGCATGCTCGTATCCCAGCAGGTGACCGGGCGGCCACCAGGCACCGACGTACGGGTGCTCGGGTTCGGTCACCACGATCCGCCGGAAGCCGGCGGTGTCGGCGTCCTGGGTCGCGTCGTAGAAGTGCAGGAGGTTCATGTCCTCGAAGTCGAAGGCCACACTGCCCTGCGTCCCGTTGACCTCGATCCGGATGGCGTTCTTGCGTCCGGTGGCGCAACGCGTGGCCTCGAAAACGCCCGGCGCTCCGCCGCCGAACCGTGCCAGGAAGGAGGCACTGTCGTCCACCGTGACCTCCCCCATGTCCTCACCCGCGACAGCGGTGAGGCCGCTCGACTCCGTCGGTACGGGCCGCTTCTTGACGAAGGTGTCGAGCATGCCACTCACACCGACGATCTGCTCGCCGATGATGTACTGGGTCAGGTCGATGACGTGCGCACCGATGTCGCCGAGCGCGCCCGAGCCGGCGCGGTCCTTCTGCAGCCGCCACGACAACGGCGCGTCCGGGTCGACCAGCCAGTCCTGGAGGTACTGCGCGCGCACGTGCCTGATCTCGCCGAGACGACCACCGGCAACCAGCCGGCGAGCGAGTCCGATCGCGGGCACCCGGCGGTAGGTGAAGCCGACCATGGAGCGGATCCCGCGCTCACGCGCGCGTTCCGCGGCCCTGACCATCTCCTGCGCCTCCGCCACGTTCGTGGCCAGGGGCTTCTCGCAGAGCACGTGCTTACCCGCATCCAGGGCGGCGACCGCGATCTCGGCGTGGCTGTCACCCGGTGTGCAGATGTCCACCACGTCGACGTCGGGGCGGGTGACCAGGGACCGCCAGTCGGTCTCGGTCGATGCCCACCCCAGACGTTCCGCGGCGGCGGTCAGCCGACCGTTGTCCCGCCCGCACAGGATGGCCATGTACGGGCGCAGCGGCAGCTCGAAGAACCGAGGTGCACTGCTCCAGGCCTGGCTGTGGGCCGCGCCCATGAAGGCGTAACCCACCATCCCGACAGCCAGCCCCGACGTCTGGTCGACAACCATGGACTCCTCTTTCCTATCTGTGGGCGCTCACGGCTCGCGTGCGCTCACGACTCGAAGGCGTACGGCAGGAACCTGTCCACGTTCTCGGCGGTCACCACTGGAGCGAAGAGCTTGATCTCCCGCGGCACCGCCACCTCGACGAGGTCGTCCATCGCCTTCTCCTGTGCCACGAGACGCGCCAGTCGGACACCATCGGCGCCCTGCGTCGCGGGGTAGACGACCGTCGCCTTGATCAGCGAGTCGCCCGACTGGATCTCGCGCATGACGTTGGCCGAGCCGGCACCACCGACGACGAAGAACTCGTCCCGTCCGGAGTTGCGGATCGCCGCCATCACACCGACACCCTGGTCGTCGTCGTGGTTCCAGATGGCGTCGATCTTGGGTGCCGCCTGCAGCAGGTTCGACGCGGCAGCCTC